>JAFGSQ010000020.1 GCA_016934535.1 candidate division WOR-3 bacterium | reverse complement strand
TTTGAAAACGGTCACTGGTTCATTTCAAGACCTGAACAAAGCGGGTTCTGAAAATAATAAATGCAGTTAACTCTTGACATCTTTTGATTTGTCGCAGGATAATTATATCAGAACTTTTAAGGAGGTCGAGATGATGAATGCTGTTAAAACATTACTTCTTCTATCTCTTGTCCCTGCTGTGCTGATCGGAAACGGCTGGTCATTACACCTATTCCATTTTCCCGAAGAAATAATAATCAGTTCCGACACCTCAGTAACTCTCGCCATGGGAACGGTTGTAAACATAACCGGCACGGAGACTGAAAACAAAGGCATGACCGTGGATATCCAATGGGGGGACGTCTACGATAACTTCGAATTCTTCACTGTTTTTGAATGCGAGGGCGAATACTTCCAAACCAGCCCTTATCAGGTTTCCCCTTCTCTTCCCGACAAAAAAGTCTCCGACATAATGACACCGGAAACAATGCCAGGTTTGCCGCCCTGTATAGACCGAGAAGAAGCGGACTGAATTTAAGTAATATCTTAAAAATCGCAACCTGATTATTTGATGGCCAATCTTGTCCCTTTTTTCATAAAGGAAAAGTTTGCTTGCGGTGAAAAGAGAGGCGAGATGCAGGCATACATTCTGCTCACTGATCTTTCGGGTTTTTCAGGCCTGACCGAGTCTCTTTTGAAGAGCGGCGACAGCAACTGCGAGACTCTCAAAGACCTCGTCTCCTCGATATTCCGGCCTTCCGTAGATATTATTCACGCTCACGGGGGATTTGTATTTACTTTCTCGGGCGACGGCTTCGCCGCCGCTTTCGACAAAAAGAAATTCGGCTTGAAAACTGTTCTCAGGGCAGTCTCACTTCTGAACCGGGACGTCTCAACCAACGGGCTTTTCAAGCTTCCATTCAAAGCCGGCATTTCCTGCGGCAGGCTTTCCTGGGAAATAGCCGAAACCTGCTCGCAGAAAGTCTTTTTTTTCGAAGGCGATTCAATTGACAGAGCGGCATATTTCAAGAGCAAAGCCGAAAGCGGAGAAATTGTTCTTGACATAGATTTTTTGAAACTCGATGAAGTCCCGGAGTATGTTTTCGTCAAAACAGGTTCAAAATTAGTTCTCGACACAGGAAAAGCCCTGGAAAAAGAACCTCCCTGCCCTGCCGCCGTCTTGGATAAGCAATTACCTGATGCGGGATGGACAGACGGCAATGTTTTCAGAGCCGCACGGGACGGGGAACTGAGAAATGTAGTATCTTGCTACATTCTGCTAAAAAAGCCTGAATTATTCAGAACGCACATCGGAAGAATAATACAGCTGATAGAACAATACGGAGGATACTTCAACAAAGCAGAATCCGGCGATAAAGGTCTCTCTCTTCTCGTTTTATTCGGAGCTCCGGCGGAAACTGAAAAACCTCTCGAAAAAGCCGCCGATTTTGCCTTGTCTCTCGCGAAAATCAATTTGCTCGATTTCCGCGCCGGCATATCATACGGGAAGGCTTTTTGCGGTATAATAGGTTCTGAGATGAGATCTGAATACACCGCTCTCGGAAAATGCGTCAATTCTTCATCAAAACTCGCCGAAAAAGCTTTTTGGGGAGAAATCCTCACCGACGAAACAATATACAACAGGATCAAAACCGATTTTAACCTTCTTAAAATTTCCGAGCTTTCCAACGGCCATGAAACGGCGGTGCCTGAACGTTATACCCTCATTTCGAAAAAAAAACCGGAAGACCTTATCAGATTCGAAAAAATTGAAATGACAGGCAGAAAAGAAGAACTGAAAAAATTTCTCGAACTGGCGAAAAAACACAGGGAAGGCGATTTTTGGGGCACTGTCTGTATCACGGGGGATCCCGGTATAGGCAAGACCAAACTCATAGACGAATTCAAAAACAATATTGTAAAAGAGAAATACAACATATTTAGACTGCCTTGCGAAGACGGTCTCAGAAAGCCGTTCCAACCCTTCGTAAGGTTTTTGAGAGATTATTTCAGCATCTCGGAAAACGACAGCGAAGCCTTCGCTCTGGTTCGCTTTGAAGACAAAATATTCAGCCTGAAAAACAAACTGGCGGAACTCTGCGGAAAAAACAGCGAATTCATCAAAAGCATTGAATACAAGTACAAATGGCTCGGTTATCTCGCCGGTTTGAAAAAATTCACCGAGGAACTCAGTTTTTACGAACCGAAAGAAAAATACGATAATATAGTTTCATCTCTTCTAGAACTGCTGTCCGCCGAATCCTTTGTAAAACCCGTCATCGCCGAAGTTACCTCAGCATCGCAGATTGACGAGGACTCACTCTTCGTTTTTGAGACTCTTTTCAGCAAATCCAGGAAATTACCTTTCATGCTCGTACTTGAAACCCGGACCATTGAACCTTTTACTTCAATTCTCTTCGGAGATTACGGAGAAGTTCACAACATCAGGATAGCGCCACTCGATCCCCAGCAAAGCAGAGACTATTTCTCCTCTTTCTGCAAAGCGTTCAGAATAGAAAACAGGATGAGCAGGTTCAGAAAATCTTATCTCTATACTATGATAGCAAAATCGGGGGGCAATCCACTTTTCATTGAGAACATGGCTCTTTTTCTGTCCTACAAGTCGACAGAACTGCCCCTTCAGACAGAAGCCGACGACAAACTCGACCAGGCAGTGCCTTCGGAAATCGAACACATAATACTGGCAAGATTCGACAATCTCGATTCCGACGTCAGGGACTCGCTCAGGGTGGCGTCAGTTCTCGGGCAAAACTTTCCAAAAGAAATGTTGCTCGCGATTTTAAAAGAGCATTTTCCCGAGATAGACGCAATAAAAACCATCTCGCTTTGCGAAAAACACAATTTTCTTGAATCCGACGACGGATCTTTTTTCTTCACAAATCCGCTTATTAAAGACGCCATATACGGCGCTCAATTGAAAAGTTTTCTTCATAAAGTCCACTTTTCGGCGGCAAATTTTCTTGAAAAAAACCACGTCGACGATTCGTCGTACTTTGAGGAGATATCCGACCACTTCGCCAGATCGGGTTTCAGGGAAAAAGCCCTCGAGTATTTTCTTAAAACGGCAAAATTTCTTCAAGAAAACTATCACGAGAACAGGGCTCTTCGTTTCCTCGAAAACGCCGGAAACATTCCCTGCGAAAAAGATCCGAAAACCAGCATTGAAATTCTTTTCATGAAAGGTTCCGCTCAGAAAAATCTCGGAAAATGGGACGAATCGTCCCACACTTTCAGAGAAGCCCTCAAGAAAGCTTACAAAAACAGGATGATCCGTGAATACTCAGAAAATCTTGAATCGCTTTCTTCTCTTTTCAGGAGGACAGGAGACTCAAAAAAATCCTTCAGCTACGCGAAAAGAGCGCTTCGCCTCGCTGAAATCGTCAAAGACGCCAAACTAATATTCCTCGCCAACAACGATTTGGGTCTTCTTCATTACAGGAAAGGAGAATACGACGAAGCTCTTGTTTTTTTCGAAAAATGCGAGAGAATTTTAAACGAGACCTCCGACAAAAAAGAGCTTTCAAAAGTTTTAAACAATATTTCAATCATTCATTCAGAAAAGAAAGAACTAGAAGAAGCTCTCGAAAAAGCTTTGCAGGCTCTCGAAATCTGTTCTCAGACAGACGACCTTAAGGTCAAATCTCTCGTTCTTCTCAATCTTGGGGGAATATACCATTCGACAAACAGGTTTTCCGAAGCCGAAAAATATTACGAGAGAAGCCTAGAACTTAAAAGCAGGATAGGCGACAGAGCGGGAACGGTTCTTGTGAAGTGCAATCTGGGCGTCATAAAGAAGGACCTCGGACAGCTCGAATCTGCTCAAAAGATATTTGAAGATTGCTGTGAAATCAACAGAGAAATCGGAAACAACAGAAACCTCGCCATTAATTATATAAACATTGCCGACATAAAGAAATATCTTGGAATTTACGACGAAGCTCTCGGTTACTACGAAAAATCGATTGACCTTTCCAGGACTTCAAGGCTGAACTATTACCTTTGTTACAGCCTCGCCCAGAAAACCGACGTCCTTTACGAATGCGGTAAATACGATGAATCTGTGAAAGCGTTGTCGGAGGCAATGGAAATCTCCAAAAATCTTAACAACCCCGCATTTGAGGTTTCTTGCGAATTGCTCCGGCTTAAAATTGAAATAAAAAAAGGTTTGTCAGTAAATGAAAATCTATCCCTTCTCGAATCAATAGCCGAAACCGCTGAAGATAAATTCATTAAAGCGTCGGCTTTTTTCGACCTGTACAAACTTACTGAAAAAAAAGACTTCGCTGAAAAAGCCTACAAAATCTTCGTAGACTTATATTCTTCCGTGCCGAAATACGAATACAGGATATATCTTGAAAATATAAGGGAAATAGTTAAAAATTTCGCTTCAATAAATGAATAGCTCTGATTCAGAAAAACCGCTCGATTCTTCGGAGATAAAACCAATATTATTTTTGTTTGATCAGATATGAAAAACCTTGTGCCGGATTTCGTAAAGCG
>JAFGSQ010000019.1 GCA_016934535.1 candidate division WOR-3 bacterium | reverse complement strand
TCTTTATTAATTAATCCCGAACTTCTGTAAACTCCCATGCAATCATTGTTGAAAAACGGGTCGTTTTCAATAAGTATTGGATCATCGAAAAAATACCAGTCAAGAAGATTCGTGCTTCTTGCAATGTACAAATTATGATTATTCCAAAAAGAACCTTCGTATCCGTTGCAAAGCATATAAAACCAACCATCCTGCCCGTCAAAAACATTTATATGCCAGATGAACAGACCCGCCGGTTTATCATGTAAAATGGCATGGATTGTATCATCTTTATTCCATTGATGTATTCCTTCAGTGCTTTTGAGAATTTCAATTCGGCTTGAAGTCCAATCCGCATCTTCTTTTTTTTCTGATGATGTATTCATCAAGTGGACATAAAACATGAACAGAGTGTCTGAATACGGAAGAAGACTTGGAGATACGGTAAATATCGAGTCTTTCCAAGTCTGACTAGTATCGGCTTGATAGTGTAATATAGTTCTCGGGAGGGTGTTATTCGATATTGTTGAATCGTTGGTTAAAAGTTTTATATCCTGCCATTTTTTTGAACTTTCAGTTTCTTGATAAATTATATATAAAGATTCATATTCTGCATCCCAAATCATGTCCGGGTCGTTGTTGTAACTGCCATTTGGAAAAGCCAAAGGATTTGTATGAATTTGCGGCCATTCGTAAAAATGATATCCATCACAGCTGTAGACAACGCTTGGATTTTCTAATTCTCTTGAAAAATTTGGATACGGCGTCATGACCATTAAAAAATGTATTGTCGAATCCTGTATTGTGAAACCGTCCTTGAAATATATTACATCTGGATGGACGGCTTCATTTGATCCGTCATAAGTCGGAACAAAACATGTATCAAACCATGGAATTGAGTCCAATTTTGGATCGTATTGAGCTTGAATGTGACAATTCAAAAACAAAATCGTCCAAAAAATGATCTTAGCATTGCTTTTCATATTTCCTCCTTAAATTACATTTAATTTACTTAACAGGTTATTTAAGCAACAACAATGCCATTAATGTCCGATATTAAAACATACACAAGCAGTTGATTTACGTTTAATAATATGTAAATTGCAGAATTACATAATTTTATATCTTATGCAAATTGCGAATCGACAGATTTTTTTAGGCAATTTGCTAAAAATCTTATTTCCAGAAATATTCATATTGAGAAAACTAATCAATTGATTAACCGGATAAATTTTTTCTATGTATTTTTTAAGGAGAGTAAACGGAAACAATGTTTATTTTTCAAACAACACAAAAAGTGTAATGAATAAATACACTATTTGAATTTTGAATAAATATTATTCCATGTGTTTATTTGATTTTCAAACTTATATAATTTAACAGCCTCGGTGTTTGAATCTTGAGCAATTTTTATTGCTCTTTTGGGGTCATTAAAAACCGTTTTAATTTTCCGGACAAGATCTTCAGCTGAATACGGGTTGAATTTTATACCTGTTTTTCCGTCTTTGATTATATATTTGACATTTCCTGAATCTGATCCTATGACAAGTCTGCCCGCAAGCCGAGCTTCAATTACCGAAATACCAAAACCTTCATCGAAAGAGGGGATAAGACACACGGAATAATCTTTCATCAATCGCGGAATTTCTCTGTGGTTTATTAATCCTTTAAATTCAACGATGGCAGTTAAATCAAGATTCTTAACCTGATTTAACAGAGATTCTTTTTCCTCACCATCGCCTATTATTGTATATGTCAGTTTATACCCTTCATCAACAAGTCTTTTCACGGCTTCGATCGGGACGGACAGATTTTTTTGTTTTGAGAGCCTTGATACTGTCAGTAAGCGTAAAGGTTTCATGAAATTATCAGCGGGTTTGTATATAAAATTATCAATGTTTGTAATAAACGGTGCGGTCACAAGCTTTTGTTTATCGACCCATTTCCTGGCAGTTTCCTCGAGGAATTTTGAAACAGGTAATATCAAATCGTAGTCAGAAAAAAGATATTCAGCGAATCTGTCAAGTTTATAATAAGATGTGAATCTGACATCTGATCCGTGAAGACTCAGTAATTTCTTTCTGCAAGGAATAATTTTTCCTATCAAGCCGGCCGGGATCATCCAATGACAATGCAGTAAGTCGAATATATTTCCGGCGTTTCTCGAACTAAAGTAAAACTTTTTAAAAAACGAAAAAAACTCGTTCCAATAAAGAGGATTTTTAAAAAATTTCTGCATTTTACCCGTATATGCTATGCTTTCTCTGGTAGAATATCTGAATCTGATGATCTCGACATTTTTGCGTTTTTCGTATTCCGGAAGATTTTCAGCATGTGGCGTGATGATTGTAAACTGATAATCTTTTTCTGCGAGCGCGTGGGTTATGTGTTTAAATGGCAGACCTGAATAATCGCCATCGTATCTGGGATAATTATGAGTCAGATAACATATTTTCATAAAAAATAAATATCGATTAAAATCATATTACTTGTTATAATTTGAGCTTGAAAAATCTTTCGAAGTCGAGTATTTTCATAATATTTTCATTTTCTGCAAAAAAAAATAACAACAAAGATAAAATTAATGAAATCAATACGCACGAAGTTATCGGGAAAAAACAGACGCAGGATTTGTAGGAAAATCTCAAGTAGCCGGGGAGTCCCCAAAAAGGAGTCTTTTTGAACACAAGAAGTATAACTCCCGTCACTGCGAGTATGACACCGGATAATACAAGTATCTTTGCCGCGAAATTCATTTTGTAATAATAACATCTTCCTAAATAAAAAACCATTTACTATCAGGAGAAATAATGACCAGAAAAGAAATAAAAGAGACAATAAATTCGCTGAACAAAAAGAAAGAAGAACTCGGGAGGTTTCTTTGATATCTCCAGGAGGAAGGAGAACATAACAGAAGTCCAGAAAAAGCTTCTGGAACCGGGCGTCTGGAACGATCTTCATAACGCGAGAGAATTGTCGAAAAAACTGAACTCTGATGAAAAAGTAGTCGGCAGGTTCGAAAAAGTGACCGTCGATCTCGAAACTCTCCTGGAACTCACCGAATCTGTTTCGGATGAAGATCTTGACGAGATTTCCCTGGAGATCGGGAAGGCGGAAGATGAGATAAGCGAAATTGAAATGGAAAACGCGCTGAACGGCGAAGAAGACCAGCTCGGAGCCATACTGACCGTCCATCCTGGAGCCGGAGGCACAGAGTCGTGCGACTGGGCGGGTTTGCTTATGAAAATGTACATCAAATATCTGGAAAGACATGAGTGGAAATACAAAATAGTTGATATTCAAGAAGGTGAAGAAGCGGGTATAAAAGACGTGACCATAGAAATAGATCACGAAAGTGCATACGGATTCATTAAATGCGAGAGGGGAATTCACAGACTTGTAAGGATATCCCCTTTTGACGCGAACCACAGACGACACACTTCTTTCGTTTCCGTTTTCGTTTATCCGCTTGTCGACGACAAAATTGAAGTCGAGATAGTCGAGAAAGACTTAAAACTCGATTTTTTCAGAAGCTCCGGCCCCGGAGGACAGAACGTAAATAAAGTCAGCACGGCAGTCAGGATAACGCACGTCCCGACAGGAATAATTGTCCAGTCCCAAAGCGAGAGAAGCCAGATACTCAACAGACAAAACGCGATGAAAATTTTAAAATCCAGGATATATCAGAAAATGCTGGAGGAAGAACAGAAGAAAAAATCGGTGCTGGAAAACCAGAAGACCGACATAGCCTGGGGTCATCAAATCAGAAGCTATGTTTTCACTCCTTACACTCAGGTGAAGGATCACAGAACGGGACACGAGACATCGGACGTGCAGAAAGTCATGGAAGGCGAGATCGACGCTTTCATAAGGAGCTATTTGCTTTATTCAGGAGAAAAAAATATTTCAGGAGAAAAAAAGTGAGCAGTGAATATGAAATAAGAAAGACAAAAAGAGAAGAACTCATCAAGTCGGGCATAAATCCTTATCCGTACTCATTCGAAAAAAGCCACGACGTGAAAATATTACTCGAGGAATTCGATGCAATTGCGGAAAACAGCGTGAAAATCTCCATTGCCGGGAGATTGATGTCCATAAGAGGTCACGGCAAAAGTGTTTTCTCAAACATCGCCGACTCCACCGGCTCTATTCAGCTTTATTTACAACTCGACGCGCTCGGAGAAGAGAGCTTTGAAGGCTTTAAAAAAACCGACGTCGGAGATTTTATAGGAGTCGGCGGTACTCTCATGAAAACCAAAACAGGAGAAAAAACTCTGAGGGTTTCGAATTGGCTGTTTTTATCAAAATCGCTCATGAACCTGCCCGAAAAATTTCACGGTCTGAAAGACCCGGAGACGAGATACAGACAGAGATACCTCGATTTTATATCGACTCCCGGAACGAGGGAAAAAATCAAAGCGAGAAGCAGAATTGTGAAAACCATAAGAAAAAAACTCGATTCGCTCGGATTTCTCGAAGTGGAAACTCCTGTTCTCCAGCCGGTTTACGGAGGGGCGTTCGCCGAACCTTTCGTGACAAGATATAATTCTCTGGGAACTGATTTTTATCTCAGGGTTTCCAACGAGCTTTATCTTAAAAGACTTCTCATAGGAGGATTTGAGAGAGTTTACGAGTTCGCCAAGGATTTCAGGAACGAAGGAGTGGACAAGGATCACAATCCCGAATTCACTCAGGTCGAAATCTACTGGTCATACGTGGATTATTTCGCGATGATGGACCTTACGGAAGCCATATTCCGCGAGGTTTGTATCGAACTGTTCGGAACACCTGTCCTGATAACAGGAGAGAGAGAAATTGATTTTTCGAAATCCTGGAAAAGATTGGATTACTGGGATTCCCTCGAAGAAGCGACCGGAGAGGACATGAAAAACCTCTCCAAAGAAGCGCTCTTGGACTTCTGCCGCAGAAAGAACATCGAGATTGACAAAAAAAACCACAGAGGCAAGATAGTCGATGCCCTTTTCTCGGCTCTCGTCCAGCCAAACCTCATTGAACCTTCGTTCGTCATGGACCATCCTCTCGAAATATCTCCCCTTGCAAAGACTCACAGGAAAAATCCGCTTCTCGTCGAAAGATTCGAACCGATCGTACTCGGCATGGAACTCGGGAACAGTTTTTCCGAACTAAACGATCCTGTTGAGCAGAGAAAGAGGCTCGAATACCAGAACGAACTCAGAAAGCAGGGTGAAAAAGAATACGAACCGGTCGATGAGGATTTTCTTCTTGCGATGTCTTACGGAATGCCGCCGGCCGGAGGGCTCGGACTCGGAATAGACAGATTGGCGATGCTTTTCACCTCTTCTGAAAACATAAGGGAGGTAATCACTTTCCCTCAGCTGAAGCCCGTTCAGAAGACTAATGAGGAAATATGACGCGCTATCATTCGATGCTCGCTAAAAGATATCTGAAACCGCCGAAAACCAATAAATTTCAGCTTTTCATAACGATCTTGTCAATAGGAGGGGTCATGGTCGGGGTGGCGACGCTGATAGCCGTCGTGTCGGTTATGAACGGTCTCCACACAGACATAAAAAAGAAAATTGTCGGTGTCAACGCTCACATAATTGTCACTCAGGGAATCAGCTCTCCCGATACCAGCCTTAAAGAAATCAACGCCGCGATAGCTTCCGACGATATCCTGACGAAAGAGATAACCGGTATCTCTCCATTCGTCATTTCGAAGGTGATGATAAGGAAAAAGAATGCCATCGACGGTGTCCTTCTCAGGGGATACGACATGGCTTCAGGAAGACAAGTCAGCGACATAGAAGAGAAAATAATTGAAGGTGCTTTTTTGGTGGATCCCGTCAATGAGAACGTCATTCCGGTAGTTATTGGAAACATGCTCGCAGAAAATCTCGAGGTGGAAACGGGAGACGTAATTGAAATCTTTTCCGTGCTTTCGAGCACGATAACCCCCGTGGGACCTGTTCCAAAGATATACAAGGGTGAAGTCGTCGGTGTAATAGACGCGGGCCTTTACGAATACAACAGTTCGTGGATTTTTGTTAGGCTCGAAGACGCTCAGAAAATTGTCAAACTTGAAGGAAAAGTGACCGGATTTCAAATTGCAGTTAAGGATATGATGGAAGTCAGAAGAATATCGAAAAGATTGCAGGACAAACTCGGTTTTTCTTATTCCGTTCAGGATTGGCTTGTATTGAACAAGAATCTTTTCGCCGCATTAAAACTCGAAAAGACTGCAATGACGCTGATCCTTTTTATGATAATAATTGTGGCCGCGTTCAACATAGTTTCCACTTTGATAATGATAGTGATTCAGAAGACCCGTGAAATAGGAATATTGAGGTCCATAGGTCTGACGCGCTTTGACGTCATGAGAATATTCGTCCTTCAGGGGACCATCATGGGTTTTGTAGGGACGGCTCTGGGAATTCTCGTCGGCCTTGCCATTTGCTTTGCTCTTGGCAGATACGAGTTTCCTATAGACACCGACGTTTATGTGATATCCTCTCTTCCTATAACAGTAAACCCTATCGATGTTGTGGTCATATCTCTTTGTTCTCTTGGAATATCGTTTATTTCGGCCATATATCCGGCTTACAGGGCTTCTAGGCTGTTGCCCGTGGAGGCTTTGCGTTATGAATGAAGTCATTATAAGAGCCGAGAGCATAGTAAAAAACTTTGAAAGCGGAACGGACACGATAAAAGTCCTGGGAGGTATTGATTTCACTCTTGAAGGCGGAGAGATCGCTGCAATAGAAGGTC
Organism: candidate division WOR-3 bacterium; assembly: GCA_016934535.1. Lineage (NCBI taxonomy): Bacteria > Pseudomonadati > Caldifarciminota > Caldifarciminota bacterium. Next base: position 64,143 of record JAFGSQ010000019.1, on the reverse strand, counting down.
CGTCCGGGAGCGGCAAAACGACATTTCTTCACATACTCGGAACTCTTGAAAAACCGACCTCCGGAAATCTTTATCTGAACGGAAAAAACATCCGCGAACACAGAGACCACGAGCTCTCAAAATTGAGAAACAGCACAATCGGATTTGTCTTTCAGTTTCACAACCTCATATCCGAGCTGAGCGCTCTGGAAAATGTAATGTTGCCTATGCTAGTCGCCGGTATGAAAAAAAACAAGTCCAAAGAAAGAGCAAAAGAAATACTGGATGACGTGGGCTTGTCCGAGCGTATTGCCCATCACCCTTCCCAGCTTTCGGGGGGCGAAAAACAGAGGGTAGCCATAGCAAGGGCGGTGGCCAACTATCCGAAAGTAATTCTCGCCGATGAGCCAACGGGAAATCTCGACGGCAAAACGGCCCGGATTGTTCTTTCCGTCTTTTTGAAGCTTGCGCGGAATAACAATTGCGGAGTCATAGTCGTCACTCACAACCCCGGTATAAGCGCTCTGTGCGACCGTATTCTGCGATTGAATCAGGGGATTCTGGTATAATTGACATTTACGACTCGAAAAAATAACACTGAAAACGCTTTGAGTTTCGTCGAAAGGATCAGGCAAAAAGCGCCTTCATGGTTCAGAGCCGATTACAGAAAAGTCGTATTCAGCACAAGAGTCAGGCTGGCTCGAAATTTTGACGTCAAAAAAAAGGATGCGCAAGAGATAGCCGGAATAGTTGAAAAAGCAGTTTCCGGAAGAGACTTCATAAGAATTAATCTTTGGGAAGCGAGCGAGTCTCACTGCAGGATACTTGCCGAAAGGCATCTTCTGAATTCCTCCCCGTCTTTCGGACTATGTCTTTTTGTCAGCCCTGATGAAAAGACATCAATCCTCGTCAACGACGAAGACGATGTCAGAATACAGATCATTTCAGTCCCCGGAAAAGGCCAGTCCTGTCTTTCAGAAGCTCTTTCACTTAGCGGTGAAATTGAAAGTGCATTTCCTTTTGCCAGAACGGCTGAAGGCGATTTCGAGACAGCCTGCCCTACGAACAGAGGAACAGGAATGAGGTACTCTAACCTTTTTCACGCTCCGTGCGTGTTTTTGTCGGGAAATGAAAAAAAAATAGTCCGTGCGGCAAAAGCATGCGGATTGGCTTTGAGAGGCATTTTCGGAGAAGGGACGAAAACAGCCGGTTCATTCTGTCAGATATCGAATCAGAAAACATCTGAAAAAGAATCAAAGGCAATGGACGAAGTTGATTATTTCTCTGACTGTTTTGCCGAAAATGAATTGTTTGCGCGGGAATATTTTGTAATGTACAATAAAAAAGCCGTTGAAAACTATTTAAAAAGCGGATTTGAGATTTTCGGAGAGAAGAAAGTCAGCTCTTTGAAATTCTCGGAATACGCAAACGCGGCTTCTGTCCTCAGGCTCGGATTCGATTTGGGATTGGAAGAAAGGTATTCCGAAGAGACGGTTTCGGATCTCTTCTTTATTTTGAGAAGAGGACACAGAGATGCTATAATTGAGCAAACAGAAGGAGGGGAAGATCTCAGTCTGGCGATGTTTGTCGAAATGACTGCGAGAAAGGCATGAACAGCGAAAATTTTACATTGAGATACAGAAAAATAATTATGTCTGCGCAGAAGAATTCGAAGCTTCACAAGAGAGGCTATTACACGACACTGGATATTCTCTACGCGATTTTGACAGAGACGAACTGCTTTGCAGTAAAGATATTTCAAAAACTCGGCGTTGATATTTCACTGATGAAAAAGATAATTGCCGCAAGAATCTACAAAAATGATTTATACAGAGAGACTCCGAGATATCCGCCGAATTTCAAAGATCCCGTCCCGACAATAGAGGTCGAGAGCGTGATTCAGGGTTCCATGAAAAAAGCGGAAGAGCTTTCACACATGTTCATCGGCACAGAACACCTTGTGCTGTCCGTTCTCGACAACATACATTCTGCGGCCGGAGAAGTGATGAAAAGCCTTGATATTACTTATGTCCAATTCAGTGCAGGACTGCAGAACCTCATAGAAGAGAGTGATTTTTCCGTGAAAGAAGAGGACAAGAGGAAGATTGGACGCTCCCGCGAAAACATCGACGACGAGGAAGAAGATAAGTTCGCACTCGAAGATTTCTGCAGAGATCTTACGAGTCTCGCGGAAGAAGGAAAGCTTGATCCGATAATCGGCAGAGACAAAGAAATCGAAAGAGTCATACAAGTCCTTTCCAGAAGAAGGAAAAACAATCCGGTGCTGATAGGAGAAGCCGGTGTCGGAAAAACAGCCATTGTCGAAGGTCTCGCGCAAAAAGTAGTTCAGGGACACGTTCCTCCTTCTCTCATAGGTAAAAAGTTTTATCAGCTCAATCTCGCTTCGGTTGTAGCCGGAACGAAATACAGAGGTCAGTTCGAAAGCAGGATGAAATCAATAATTGAAACTATAAAGAACAGGGATGACATAGTTCTTTTTATTGACGAACTGCACACGATTGTTGGGGCGGGTTCAGCGGAAGGTTCCCTCGACGCCTCCCACATTCTGAAACCTTCTCTGGCGAGAGGTGAAATTAAATGCATTGGAGCCACGACCGTGGCTGAATATCACAGACACATTGAAAAAGACGGTTCTCTGAAGAGAAGATTTCAACCGATACTTGTTGAATCCCCGGGGATTTCAGAAGCAATAAACATACTTAAAGGTCTCAGGGAAAAATACGAAGAGCATCACGGTGTCAGTTACGAAGACAGCGCTCTAAAAGCAGCGGCTATCCTCGCCGACAGATACATAACGGACAGACAGCTTCCCGATAAAGCAATAGACGTCATCGATGAAACCGGAGCCAGAGTCAAATTATCCTCCGTGCCCCCGTATCCTGATCTTGTGGAAGACGAAATACGGCTTAAAAATATCCTCGAAGTCAAGATAAAAGCCGTATCGGATCAGCAATACGAAAAAGCCGCGGAATTCAGGGACAAGGAAGCCAAAATAAGAGCAGAGATTGACACCAAGCAGAAAGAATGGCTCAAGATGTCTGACAAGGTCACTCCGGTAGTGACCGAAGAAGATGTCAGGGAAGTGGTCAGCATGTGGACGAATGTACCCATTCAGAGGCTTCAGGAAAAAGAACACGACAAACTCGTCAATCTCGAAGATTTGCTTGCGGCCAAAGTCATAAGCCAGACTGAAGCAATCAAAGCAGTCAGCAGAGCGATCAGAAGGGGAAGGATGGGTTTAAAAGACCCAAAAAGACCTCTTGGATCGTTTCTTTTTCTCGGACCTACGGGCGTGGGTAAAACGGAACTGGCGAGATCCCTGGCTGAAATCCTTTTCGGAAGCAAGAGCAACCTCATAAGGATTGACATGAGCGAATACATGGAAAAGTATTCCGTGTCAAGACTCATCGGCTCTCCGCCCGGTTACATAGGATACGGCGAACAAAATCCCGTGATTGAAGAAATCCGCGTCAAACCTTATTCGGTCGTTCTTTTTGATGAGATTGAAAAAGCCCACATCGACGTCCTGAACATATTGCTTCAGCTTTTGGAAGAAGGCGAAATCACCGACAGCCTCGGCAGAAAAATAAGTTTCAGGCACAGTGTGATAATAATGACTTCGAACATTGGCACAAAAGACATAACCCGTTCGAAACCGATGGGATTCGGTTCTACACCGGAAAATATTGATTACGATAAAATGAAAGAAAACATTCTCTCGGAGCTTAAAAGAATAATAAATCCGGAAATCATAAACAGAATTGACGAAGTGGTCGTATTCAGAAGACTTACGAGAGAAGACATGAAAAAGATAATAGAACTCGTGTTCGAAGAGGTCAAAGAGAGGGTGAAGGAAAAAGAAATCGGAATTGAGCTTTCTGAAAGCGCCAAAGAACTTCTCGTCGAAGAAGGATACGACCCTTCCTTCGGAGCCCGGCCTTTGAGGAGGGCGTTCAGGAGATACGTCGAAGACCCTCTTGTCGAGGAATTTCTGCAGGGTTCGGTAAAGGTCAACGATGTAGTTGTAATAGAGAGGTCCGGTAAAGAATTGAGATTTGTAGTAAAAGACGTTAAGTGCATGCTCAATATACCAGTTGAAAAAACCGAAGATTTGGCAGGAATGCCGGGAGAGAGTTCCGCCGGCGGGTGAGCTGCCCGGAAGAAACAATTCATGTCAGGGGTGCGAAAACAAAAATGAAAAAATTATTATTTTTGGCTCTTTTATTGCCCGTCTGCGTCTGGGCTAAAACGATTTCGGCTGTAAGAATCACCGGAAACGACAGATCGAGCGAGGATCAGGTCATTCAAATGGCCGGTCTTGCGGAAGGCGCTGAATTTTCCCCCTTTGTCTCTGCGATGATAATCAAAAATCTTTACGCCACGGATCTATTCAGCGATGTGTCCCTCGACACTTTTACAGAAGACTTGGACCAGCTGACTCTGATCATCGATGTCACTGAAAATCCCGTCCTCGATTCTCTGATATTAAGAGGGTGCGGAAGAATATCCGAGGAAGACATGAGAAAATGGCTTTCTCACGGTTCTGCAGACACAGCTGTTCTCAGAGGTTGGGCGGAGGGGCCTTTCAGAGGAAGAACAGTCACACCGAGAAAGATCGCGATCTGGAAGAAATTTGTTCTGGATTCCTACGGAAGGGAAGGATACATAGGGACCGTCGTAGATGTGATCGCAAGCGAACCTGATTCCAAAAACCGGGTATCGGTCGTTATAGACATTGCCGAAGGAAGAAAAATCACGATCGCATCAATATATCTGAACGGGCTTTATTCATTGGAGGCCGAAAATATAAAAACCGGACTTCAGAACAGAGAATGGGGTTTTTACGGCTGGAGCGGTTTCCGGAGTTTTTACAGATTCGGTCTTTTCAGAAAAGGCGGTTTCAATCAAAACATTTTTGAATCCTCCGACATAGAATCAATAGAAAGAGCGCTGAAAAGCAGAGGATTTCCCGACGCAATAGTGGACAGTTTCAACTACACTTTCAACGAAGAATCGACGCTGGTCTCCATTGACGTCTATCTGACAGAAGGCGAAGAAAAATTTTTCGGTTCGACTTCTTTCGAAGGGCAGGTGTTTCTCGACGAAGAATTTCTTCGCAAATTAATATCCTACAGCGAAGGGAAGCCTTATGACATTGTAAAATTGGAAAAAACCCAGCGGGTGATGAGCGAAATTTACGCCGACAGCGGCTTCATTTACGTGCAGTTCAATCCTGTTCAGACGAGAAGGGACAGTTTTGTTGACATAAAATGGCAGCTGAGGGAAGGTCCGAGAGTGAAGATAAGACTCGTCGAGATTATAGGAAATTACAGGACCAGAGACAGACTGATAAGAAGAGAGATAACGCAGTTGCCCGGAGATTATTTTTCTGTCTCGGGATTGAGACTGACTTCACAGAAAATTTTCAACCTGGGTTTTTTCGACAATATAATACCCGATATATCGCCTGTCGACAGCTCAAACGACAGTATCGCTTACGCGGATCTGATAATTGAGGTCTTCGAAAAGAAATCCGGGGAAATAAGGGGAGGAGCGACATATTCACATTACGGCGGAGTGGGTGCCTACGCCAAGTTCGCCGTTCCCAATCTTCTCGGAAAAGGTGAATCGTTCGACCTTGAATTCGATATAAACTCAAAAATGTGGAATTTTGACATAGGTTATTTCGAACCGTGGATTTTCGGTACAAACTGGGCCGGAGGAGTGAGATTTTTCGCGACGACTTACGAAATGGACAACTACAAATACAGAAAAGAAGGATTCCAGATAAACACTGCGAGACAACTGCCCTGGATAAACTTTTCCAAAATCTACAATTCCTACACAATCGAGCGGGTCGAAGTTGACATATTCGATCAGGACAGCGCGAGCGACTACCTGAAGTCGCAGGAGGGGCTCAAGTATATAAGCCGTTTCGGTCTGACTTTCGTCAGGGATTCAAGGGACAAATATTTCAACACGTCCCGCGGGTCGTATTTTTCACTTGCCACCAATCTAACGGGCGGCTTCATGCAGGGAGATGTCAATTTCAGGGAACACGTGTTCGAGTTCAAATATTTTATTCCGGTGACTACGAAAATGCCGGGATCCAATATGCCGTCGACTTCTCTCATGTTCAGAAATAAAACTGGAGTGATTTCGGATTTTTATTCGACGGGAGGCGCCGATGTCCCCGTGTATGAGTTATACAGACTCGGCGGCATCGGAGATTGGGGCGTCAGAGGATATGACGAATACACAATAGGCCCTGTAAGGGACGGAGACGTAAAGGGCGGCGCGACGGCGATCCTTTTGAACGCTCAGTATTCCGTCAATCTTGGCGACATGGCGAACGTATCATTGTTTGCAGATGCCGGGAATACCTGGCCGGACCCGTATTCGGTCGGCGGTTCGAGAAGCTTCGGCGACTTTTACAAAAGCGCGGGAGTGGGTTTCAGGCTGAATATACCCATGCTTGGCATAATCGGCGTAGATTACGCGTACGGTTTTTCATCGGGAGACTGGAAACCGCATATACAGTTCGGCACAAACTTTTGAGCAAGGGGCGCTTGAATGAAAAAAGCAATTTTCAAATTATTTGTCGCGTTTTTTCTTTACGGGACTTTGTCGGCCGGAGAAATCGGATACGTGGACATAGAGAGGATTTTCAGAGAGTATACGGCGATGAACGATCTAAGATCCCAGCTTCAGATACTTGAAAACAACTGGACGAACGAAGCCGAAACAAAAAAGAGGGAATGGCTGACTCTTCAATCCGAACTTGAAACTGAAGCCGTGACACTCTCCGAGGAAGAGATCGCCCGCAGGAGGGATCTCATAAATCAAAAAAAGACTGATTACGAGTCTTTTATTCAATCTGTGTGGGGAGAGGACGGTTTGTTGAAAAACAAAACCGAAGAATTGACGGAATCTCCAGTGGCTCAGATAAACAGGACCATAGAAGAAGTCTCGGAATTAAAGAATCTCTCCGTTGTTTTGGACGTCTCGTCGGGAGTCATACTTTACGCTGAACCCGGACTTGACATTACATCCGAAATACTTACGAGACTCAACGCCGAATACATTACCGTCGTCGACACAACGGAGGCAGAAAAGACAATACTTGCGTTTTTATCTGTCGTGGCAACTACAGCCGACGCCAGAGCGTCAGGTATAGCTTTGACGGCTTCCTCAATGGTCAATACGGCTCTTATGAACATTGCAAACGTAGAGATGTCCAAAGGAGACGACGTGTCCCAGGGGATGACCCAGAACGCGATTACTTCTATAGAATCAGTAACAGAATCCCAGCTCGCCGCGCTCGCTTCTTTCCTTGGCGCCGATTACATTGTCAGGGGGCAGATAACTCAAACCGGGGAACAGTACAATTTAAAGCTTTTCCTTTATTCTGCGGAGCTTTTTAGAGAATTACTCGCCGTAGAGCAGAATTTCGAAAAATCAGAGAACCTCGAAAGAGCCGTAGAGCTCCTTGTGTCGGACATTGCGACAGAGCTGTAGAAGGGGGAACACTTGAAACTTTCTTCAGCCGCTGCAATAGCAGGCGGCAAGTTAATCGGAGATCCGGATTTTGAGATACAAATACTTTCCTCTATCGTAAAAGCAGGAAAAGGTTCTCTGACTTTCCTTGACAAAAAAGACGAAAATGAATTGGCCAAAGCCTCGGAAAAAGGGGCGGCGATAATTTGCATGCCGGGTCTTGGTCTTGAAAAAGGAATTGAGGCCGAGAATCCCTATCTTTCTTTCGTCAGGGTCATGAGAGAGTTTTTCGCTGTAATCAATACGGACAAAGGAATCCATCCGACGGCCGTGATATCAAAAGACGCTGTTTTGGGCGACAGTGTATCGGTCGGACCAAACGTAGTCATCTCGGATAATGCCGTCATCGGCAACAACACGGTCATCAGCGCCAACTGTTATGTCGGCGAATCCTCTCAAATCGGTTCAGATTGCACCATTTATCCTAACGTCACTGTTTTGAGGAACTGTTCTATCGGCAACAGGGTCATCGTTCATCCGGGAACCGTCATCGGGAGCGACGGTTTCGGATATCTTCGTGAAAGCGGGAAAGCGATAAAAATACCTCAGATAGGAAGGGTAATCATTGAGGATGACGTGGAAATTGGCGCCAATGCCGTAGTAGACAGGGCAATGCTCGACGAAACAGTAGTGGGAAAAGGGACGAAAATTGATAATCTCGTACAGGTCGGACATAACGTCAGCATAGGAGAAAACTGTCTCATAGCATCACAGACAGGTATAAGCGGCAGCGTCGAAGTCGGATCCGGAACTATGATGGCAGGGCAGGTAGGTATCGCGGATCACGCCAAAATCGGGAAAAATGCCGTCATAATGGCAAAGAGCGGAGTTTCCGGAAACGTTCCGGACGGTGCGGTATATCTTTGGATACCTGCCATGGACATATCCCTGGCAAGGAGAGTGATAGCTTCTTTGAAATTCCTACCTCAGATGGCTAAAAAATTGAGGAAACTTGACTAATAGAAGAACGCTTAAAGAAACGATAAAAATCTCTGGGACCGGTCTTCACAATGGCGGAAAATGCAGTTTGAAAATCTTGCCATCCGATGACGGAGGGATAGTTTTTTTTTCCAGAGGTGAGGAAATTAAAGCGCTTCCGCAAAATGCGGACTCGTCTAGAAGATGTACGGCGCTGAAAGGTAAAAGTACGCAGATAGAGGTGATAGAACACGTCATGTCTGCTTTCTTTATTACCGGTATTACGGATGTGAGAATTGAAGTCGTGGGTGAAGAGGTACCATTTCTCGATGGAAGCGCTCTTCCCTTTGTCGAAGCTATTAACGGGTCCGGAACAAAAGACACGAAAAATTTCAGAGACGAATATGAAGAAGAAATGCCTGTTTACGTAAAAAAAGGTTTTTCCGAGATTCTTTTCGCACCCTGGCGAGAAGAAAGCCTTGTGATAACAGTATTGATATCGTTCCCCGAAGAGGGAGTCAATTGCGAACATCTCACATTCGACGCCTTCTCAAAAGACTTGGGAACAAGAATCGCTGGGGCCAGGACTTTTGCTTTCGAAAGCTGGTTGGACTCTCTCAGAGAGCGCGGCCTCATCAACGGGGGATCCCTCGAGAACGCGCTCGTAGTCGGAAAACATGGAAAATTACTGGAGGGCTGCTCTTTCAGGGTCGAAGACGAACTCTGTGCGCACAAAGCCCTCGATTTTCTCGGAGACCTCATGCTTTTTCCGAAAAAACTGAGAGGAAGAATTTTCGCGTTTTGTCCGGGACACTCGTTACATCTTGATTTTGTTCAAAAACTGTCTCTATCATATAACGGCCGAAAGGAGGGGAAAGATGCCTGATCAGAACTCGCTGAAAATTGAGGAAATTATGAGGCTGATACCTCACAGGTATCCGTTCTTGCTCGTAGACAGGATAATTGAGATTTCAGACGACAGGGTCGTCGGAATAAAGAACGTCACAATGAACGAACCTTTTTTCCAGGGTCATTTTCCCGGCAATCCCATCATGCCCGGAGTTCTCATAGTGGAATCAATGGCTCAGACCGGCGGATTTCTGCTACTTAGAAAAGTGGAAAATCCCGATAGAAAGATACTTCTTTTTCTCGGAATAGACGCTGTAAAGTTCAGGAGAGCCGTCGTCCCGGGTGATACTCTCCGGCACGAACTTTACCTCGAAAGCTACAGGCACGGGGTATGCGTGATGAAGGCCAGAAGCACAGTAGAAGGAGAGCTCGCCTGTGAAGGTGTTTTAAAAGCTAAACTGGCGGACAGATGAAAATTCACGAAACGGCAATAGTCTCGAAACAAGCAGTCCTGGGAAAAGATGCTGATATATCGCCTTTTGCTATAATACACGAGGGTGTTGAAATAGGAGACAACACGTACATAGGTTCCTGCGCCGAGATAATGCCCGGAACAAAGATAGGAAGTAACTGCCAGATAGGCAAAGGCTGTCTCATCGGAGGAAATCCCCAACACCTCAAGGATCCGGGAGAGGGTTGCCTGACTGTTATCGGGAACAACAACGTCCTCAGGGAATATGTCACGGTTCACCGGGGTACGAATCTCGGATACAAAAAAACAGTCATAGGCAGCGGATGTTTCATTATGGGGTTTGTCCACATAGCCCACGACTGCCTTTTGGGAGACAATATAACGATAGCAAACGAATCGGCGCTTTCGGGGCATGTAGTCGTCGAAGACAACGTTTTCATCAGCGGACTCTGTCCGATTCACCAGTTCACGAGGATAGGACGATTTTCTTTCGTAGGCGGAGGCTACAGAATAAACAAAGACGTTCTGCCATACGGAAAAGCGGTGGGAGAACCCATAGGCATGCTGGGGCTCAATCTCGTCGCTCTGAGAAGGGCAAATTTCAAGAAAGAGACATTAGAGGAGCTCAAGAAGGCTTACGGTTTTTTATTCTCGGGTAAAATTCCTCTTTTCGACGACAGAGTGAAAAAGATAGAAGAGGAGTGCAGGAAAATTCCTGAGATAGAAAATCTCCTCTCGTTTATTGGGTCAGAAAGCAAAATGGGGCTCGCCGGAAGGGCGAGAAGGTAAAATAGTGTTATTTATACAGAATTGTTTGACTTAGTGAACAAAAAGTGGTTTAATGAAGGTTCTATTGCATAAGCGGTTTATGTAATAGTGATTGTTCTGTTTTAACCAATTAAAGGAGGTTAGTGTGAAGAAAGTACTTTTTTTCTGTGCTTTTGCTCTGCTGTCGGCCGCCATATTCGCTTCAGCGGATTTCGCACCGTTACAGATTCAGGAGGGCATTGCTATCGACAGCAAGACAATGCCTGCAACGCTCAGTTCCGGCACTCATTCCTCTGCGTTTTCTCCTTTCGGAGTAATGCTGGCCGAAGGCTTTGAAACAGCAGTGCCTCCGACAGGGTGGGACACAACAATTACGAGCGGAACAATGGGTGGAACAACCCCCTGTTACTGGCATCTTTCCACAAGCTATCAGCATACAGGCTCTTCTGCGGCTTTGGTCGGCTGGGGCTACACGGTAGACGTCAGGCTTAACACCATGAGTCTTAACCTGACATCTGCGACAAACTGCACCCTTTCATTCTGGTGGGACGCCAGCTACTATTGGTTCGTGGATCCTAATGACAACGGCGATCTTTTTGTCGAAGTCAGCACCGACGCCGGTTCAAACTGGACCCAGCTCTGGACGTTAGGAGACTCGGCGGATGTCGTCAATTCAGGCGGAGTATGGCCGTGGGAAAACTGGACATGGTACCAGGCAACTTTGAACCTCGACGCTTATGCCGGTAACAACCTCATAATCAGTTTCCACAACGTCCACAACGACGGCGCTGACTGTGCGATCGACGATGTGCAAATAGACACAATCGCCGGAGTAGTTCCTCCCGACACTTTCTGGGAAGTACTGACAGACATACCCGAAGCCAAGAGCGGACCGCTCGTAGGCTGGGGAATAGACGGCAGCGGTCATCCGATAATCCACGTGTTCGGCGGAAATCCGGCGGCGCAGAACAACCTTCTGTACTCGTTCGACTACGCGACGAAGACTTGGTCGGGACCTGTCACGATGCCTTATCCCAAACATTACGGCGGATGCATATCTTACGAGAACAAGATCTATCTAATCGGTTCGTGGTCGAGTCCGACGCACATAATGATATACGACTGCGACGGAGATACTTTCTACACCAACACTATAGCTCTTATAAATCCGGTCAACGATGCCATGTGCGCGCTTGACGAAGACAGGGAACTCATATACATCATCGGCGGAGGAAGCAACGGTTCATGGACGATGACGAACTACGTTCAGGTATTCGACATAAACGCCCTGACACTTGCAAGCGGTACTCCTTTCCCGACAGCGAGGATGTCAGGTGCTGCGGCTTATTTGGGCGGCAATTCGCTGTTTGTTTCATCCGGATACGAATCTGGCGGATACGTAGCGACTTCGTACATCGGAACGATCGATGCCGGCACGCCCACGACGATAACGTGGACTGCAGGGACGGACTGTCCCGGAGGAATCCGTTACAGGTGCGGTTACGCTGATTTGGACGACGCGCTTTATCTTTTCGGCGGTTACGGTTCGACGTACGTGTCCGACTGCTGGAGATACAGTACTGCAGACGGCTGGCAGCAGATGCCCGACATGTTCGGACCCGGAAGATCGAATGTCGGCGGATGTGCGGCGTGGATTGACACTTCATACACAGACCTGGCTGAAGGATTGATTTTTGCTGCTGGTGGATACACTCCATATTCTGCTGCGTTCGGATGCCTTCACACGGGGATTACATGCAACTACATCGAGGAGACTCCCGGAGAGATATCCGATGTCTTCGAAGCCAATATCGTGTCTTCCGTATTTAACGGAGAATTCAGAATTGAATTCAATCTTCCTGCGACTACGGACGTCAACTTCATGGTATTCGACGTGACGGGAAGAACAATAACTCTGGATAATTACAGCAATGTCGGAGCCGGCGCTCATAATCTCGTGTGGCAAGGCAGAGACACAAACGGCGACGAAGTATCTGCCGGGACATATTTCTTCAGGCTCGAAGCCTCGGAAAGCGTTTTCTCTGGCAAGATAATCGTAGCTGAGTAAGTTTTTTCTACTCATTGATGAAAAAGGGCGGGATTTCCCGCCCTTTTTTTACTCATTTTCGTAGATGTGCTGAAACCCGTCTAGTGAGAATGTGAAGAAAATTTATGAGATCAAAATTTTATCATTTATTGGCGTGGACTACTTGACGGGCATTGTAAAAAAGTTCGAAAAGTAATCATTGAAGAATATTTGACTTGAACAATAATAAATGGTTAAATTATGGTTCTATGGCAAAAGTGTTTTTTTGCAATGGCGGTCGTCCGATCGCCCGATTTTTAACCAAATCAAAGGAGGTTTGCTGATGAAAAGGCTAACAGTATTGGCCCTGACAGCAATGCTCGCATCGGCGTGTTTGTTCGCGTCGAATGCGGATCAGGACAACAGCGGAAACATCCGCACAATGACCGTGTCATCTCCGGGTGTCTCGACATACGGAACAAGAATGGAATTTACAGGCAACAGAGCCGTATTGTGGTCTCAGATTCCCGACTCTGTCGCGGGCGCAGGCATGTCCTGTCAGTTGGACTCGGTTTATCCTTTCGTTTCGGAGCTGGCTGACGATGTCGAAAACAACAGCGATGGAACATGGAACATAGATTCGATACACACATACTGGGCTAACTGGAACGGATTTTCTTCGTGGGCTCTCGTTCCCAATTTCCGCGTTATGCTATACGAGGACAGCGGAACATTGACAATGCCGAAGATGAATCCTTCTCAGACTGTCATAGTCGAAGCGGCCAATTACACGGCTTATGGTTCCGGTCCCTATCAGGTCACCCTTGACATGACGGGTCTCGGATTTCAGATTCCCGCCGGCAGATGGTGGCTGGTTGTACAGCCTTCGACTTCATTTGCGGCCAACGGCCAGACCGGCTGGCAGACATCTGTCGGCATAGGCAACGGCCAGGAATGGTATCAGTGTTTTGTTCTTCTCGGAATAGTGAAGTGGACTTCAGCCAGTGCCCAGGGCTATGCAGGTTCCGAAGCCGGATTCATTCTCTACGGAGAAGAAGCTTCTTCAGGAACAACTTGGGACTTCGAAGATGGCTGGCAGGGATGGACTCACACAGGCAATCCATGGCCGGCAGGCTGGTCAGTCAGGGGCTGGAATGAAAACGGAACAACCTGGGTAACTCCCGATCACGGCGATTCTTCTCTTTGGGTAGATTCGGACGCAGCAGGTTCTGGTGTGGATATACGCGACACTGCCGTATCTCCTGTATTTACAGACGTCCCCGGCGGATGGCTCAAATGGGGAATAGCTTTCAATTTTATAAGCGCGAACGAAAGACTTTATCTCATCATGAGAGGCCACAACGGAACTTCTTGGGGCGCATGGGACACTATTTACTACTACCCCAACGGAGTGGACGTCCCCTCGAGATGGGATTCAGCTGACGTTTCGGCATGGCTGACTTTTGACACTCTTCAGATGGGAATATATTACAGCGATTCTTCTTCTTACGCTTGGTACGGCGTTTTTGACAACATAGGACCCGTCGTACTTCCTCCCGTCACTTTCCATGATGTCGCCAGCGTCGACTTTTTGTCACCAGCAGCGACAGTCGCTCCTTCGAACCAGGACATTATCGGTGTAGTCAGAAACTTCGGTGGATTTGATGAGACGTTCGACGTCCACTGCGTTGTGACAGACCTTACTGACGCCGTCGTTCTCGACACGACTGTCAACGCGACGACGCTTATAGGGGGACGTGACACGCTCGACTTTGGACAGGTCGCTATGCAGGACGGTCAGACATACACAATGACGATGGCGACGCTTCTTGCAGGCGACGTTAATCCCGCCAACGACACTGCCGTCGGAACGACTGTCTGCACTGCGGTGTTCTGGGAAGTTCTGACTGACATGGCGGTAGCCATCAGCGGACCGCTCGTAGGCTGGGAATGGGATGGAGTGACCGGTAACGCGATTATCCACGTTTTCGGCGGAAATCCGGCGGCTCAGAACACAATAATGTATTCTTTCGACTACGGGACGAAGACATGGTCAGGACCTGTCACGATGCCGTATCCGAAACATTACGGCGGATGCATATCGTATGAGAATAAGATATATCTCATCGGATCATGGTCGAGCCCCACTCATATAATGATATACGACTGCGACGGAGACACTTTCTACACGAACACAGTCGCTTTGAACCATCCTGTCAACGACGCGATGTGCGCGCTCGATGAAGGCAGAGAGCTCATATACATCATGGGCGGAGGAGACAATGGATCCTGGACTGAGGTAAATTACGTTCAGGTTTTCGATATAAATACTTTGACGATCACCGACGGAACAGCATTACCCGCGACGTGGATGTCAGGGGCAGCAGCTTATCTTGGCAATGACACGCTGTTTATATCATGCGGACGTTCGGGAGCTGCTTACGTGGCGACTTCACTTTTCGGAGTGATAGACCCTGTCACACCCACGACGATAACATGGTCGGCGGCAACGGACTGCCCCGGAGGAATTCGTTACAGATGCGGTTACGCCGATCTCGGCGACGCACTTTATCTGTACGGCGGTTACGGTACAACCTATGTCAATGACTGCTGGAGATACAGGACTTCAGACGGCTGGGTTCAGATGCCCAACATGTTCGGCCCGGGAAGATCGAACGTCGGCGGATGCGCAGCTTGGGTGGACACTTCATTCACGGACATGGCTGAGGGTCTTATATTCGCCGCCGGCGGATACACTCCTTATTCTGCCGCATTCGGATGTTTGCACACGAATTCTTTCAACTACATAGAAGAAGTTCCCGGAGAGATTTCGGAAGTCTTCACGGCTAAACTCGTGTCTTCGAACATCTTCAGAGGCGAGCTAAGGGTAGAGTTCAATCTTCCTATGTCGTCGAACGTCAGGTTCACGGTTTACGACGTGACGGGAAGAACAGTTACATTGGATAATTACAGCAATGTCGGAGCCGGTGCGCACAATCTCGTGTGGCAGGGCAGGGACACTAACGGCGACGAAGTATCTGCCGGAACGTATTTCTTCAGGCTCGAAGCCTCGGAAAGCGTTTTCTCTGGCAAGATAATCGTAGCCGAATAAGCGAATTATCCTCGAAATACGAAGGCGGGCAATCGCCTTCATGGGACGGGCTTCAAAACCCGTCCCTTCTCTTGTAAGGTTTTCAGCAAAAAGATAACGAATCATATGGTTTGGGAAAACGGATAATGTCAGAGACGATAACAATTGACAAATTATAAGGAATTTATTAAAATGTATTAAATTTTACAAGGAGGAGACTCAATGAAGAGAAGTATGTTGGTACTGTGCTCAATGATGATTGCGACGGGACTTTTTGCGGGATTGCAAACTCACAGTCAGATAAACAATACAACCGCTCCAAATCAGGATCTGGCATTGCCTCTTGCGACGTTGTGGTCCCAGATTCCAGATTCAATATCAGGAGCGGGTATGTCCAGTCAGATAGATTCAGTCTATCCTTTCGAATCTGAACTTGTAGACGACGTCGAGAACAATTCAGGTTCGGCATGGAATATTGATTCAATGACGACTTGGTGGAGCAATTGGAACGGATTTTCAAGCTGGACCCTCGTTCCCAACATCCGCGTACTGGTTTACGAAGACAGCGGAATAGCGACACCCATGCCCAAAATGACGCCGACGCAGACGATCATAGTCGAAGCGGCCAATTACACGGCATACGGCGCGAATCCTTACAGCGTTCACATGAACCTGACGGGACTCGGAATGCAGATCCCCGTCGGCAGATGGTGGATTGTCGCTCAGCCTTCGACCTCTTTCGCGGCCAACGGCCAGACGGGCTGGCAGTGCTCAGTCGGCATAGGCAACGGCCAGGAATGGTACCAGGCGTTTGTCCTTCTCGGAATAACGAAATGGACTTCTGCCAGTGCTCAGGGCTACGCGGGATCCGAAGCCGGATTCATTCTCTACGGAAATCCCAATGCGGTTGAAGAAAATCCCGTGCAGATTCCTTCCTTATTGCAGTGCAGACTCGTGTCGGCTTTCTCTGGCAAAGTAGCCGTTGAATTGGCTCTTCCTTCCTCGTCAGATGTTTCATTCAGAGTAATGGACGTCACGGGAAGGACGATCGGTTCCAAAAACCTCAATGCCGGAGCGGGAACTCACACCGTTTCTCTTGATCAGAACCTCAGCACGGGAACATATTTTTACAGATTAGAAGCTTCGGGAAGCGTTTTCTCGGGCAAGATAATCGTAGCCGAATAAAGTAATCCGGTTTAGTTGTCAGTAAAAAGGGCGGATTTTTAAATCCGCCCTTTTTTATTAAAATTCTTCTACCCCGAGAAAATTTATGATTATTGAATGTAAAAATACTTGCCCGAAACGGTTGTACCGTTGTATTCGACATTGATGAAATAGTTGCCTTGAGGCAGTAATTTTCCTTCGGAATCCGTCCAGTGATAGACAGTTCTTTCCGAGAACCCGAATTCTCTCCTGAAAACAAGCCTTCCCGCGACGTCATAGATCATTAGGTCAAAGTTACTGCCGGCGAGACCTGAAGAAAGAAGAATTTCGACGCCTTCAGGGCACAGTCTCAGGACGGGAAGAATCGCCGGTTCCTGACCAGAGAAGTTTTCGTCTATTCCGACCTGACCAAGGTATGTAAAACAGGAAACAAGAAAATCTCTCGCGTTTTGATGTTCCATAAAATAAAGAGGGTACCCGTTGACGACAAACTTGATGGAGTCATTACTTCCCGCGGTTGTCGTTTTCCCCGTCTGGGGATAACCGTTGCCCCAAACTCCCAACGTATCTGACCCAAAAGTCTCAAAATAAGTTGCTCTGTCCATTTTTCCGTTCCAAGACGGGGGCATGAGGGAGGAATTGACGTAAACGTCGGGAAAACCGTTTTTTCCGACTGAGACTTCGAAGTTCTTTTGAGTGACGACGGAGGCTTGAGTGACTCCGAAAAGCGCAAGGAAATCCGGCGGCGACAATTCGAACACTCTCCAGCCTGACAGGATAATCTTACCGCCGGCTGTGATGTATGACCTTATCAGTTGTGATTGGTTTTTTATCAGACTTGTCGATGTGTATTCGTCGCTGTGCCATACTACACACTGGTAATGTCCGAGTAAAGTCAAGTCGGGCAATGATGTGTCGCAGTGATATACGTCATGGTTAATGCCAATCAAAAGGGCGGCGTAAGCGGAATCCACCTGAGCGTCTGTGGGTAAATGAGGCTGAGTCCCGTTTCCGCCCTCGGTTTCATCTACAACAAGAATTCTCCTGTCGAAAGGAAAAGGCACCGGAGTTGTCGAAGAAGTGTCCGATGGATAACTTTCCCAGCCCCCTTGAATCTCGAACGTCACAAAGAAAGTGTATTTTACGCCGTTTGTTAAATTTTGAGCCAGGAATGTCGTGTCAGTGAGAAGAGCCGGGTTCAGCTTTTCAAAAAAGGTTGTTCCGTACGGGGCTCCGTATACATTGTAGCCAGTCAGATCGCCAAAAAAACACGGAGACCATTGAACCAGAATCGCTTCGTCGAGTGCCAGTAGCGCTGATATTTCAGGGTTTTCTCTGGCCGTAGAAGAGGTGAACTGAGTTCCTAGGGGATCGAGACAAACTGAATCGGGCGCAAATGCGAAAAAATTGTCAAAAGTGTCTCTTGAGGCCGTTACTTTGTAAAAAGCAGTGTCGTTGCCCTGATAGATAAAAAGGGGCGCTTTTATTGTGAAGTCTGTCGAAGAATTTGAAAATGTCCAGGCCCTGACAAGAACGCTGTCAGTTCCGGCACTTTTACTTAAAGCTGTCCAGCGCATCCATGGAGTCCCTGAACCTAGAACCCATTGCTCGAAAAACCAGGTCAAATCTTCACAGGATACGTCGGAAAATATTGAATCGACGTCCTGCCATGTAACCGTCGAAGAGCCGAAAATTGCTGTTAAGTTCTGCAAAGAAGCGAAAAAAGCGGAATCGCCGATCATATACCTCAGAGCGTAAAATACGGTTCCGGGGCGTTCGTAGGTCAATTCCGAATAATAATGCTCCCACGGCGGGTCGTACATCGGATAAATTCCGTTCGTGCCTTCCCATCCGATGTATTGGGTTCTGCGCTGATGCATGTAATTGTGCATTGCCTGAACGCCTGAAATCTTTTCAACAAAAATTCCTTCGGAAAAAGTCGCCATTCCTTCGTTGAACCAGACCTCTTTTATGCTTTCCGTGGTGACATAATCTCCCCACCACATGTGTGAAAGTTCATGAGCGAAAAGAATTTCATTGGCGCCAGTTCCTGTTATTACTGAAGAGCCGGCCAGTATGCAGTTTTGATTCTCCATGGCTCCCGGCAGGTTGACTTCAGCGTAAGCGATTTTTTCGAACGGATAATCTCCGTATCTTTCTTCGTAGGCCAAAAGCATTGTGTCGAGTCTTCTCAAATCATAGGCCAAGGCGGATGAGTCCTGAGGGAACGCGGCGAGCAGAACTGGAACTCCGCCGACAGAATAACTGCTCAGCGAATAGTCGTAAGCGGCCAGTCCCTGCAGGTACGGTGACAGGTGTTCCGTCTCCCTCCAAAAATATTTTTTCCTGTTTCCCGAAAGCTGGATCACTGAGTCGAGTACGCCGTTAGAGACGACGTACAGATTTTCAGGGACAGTGTAATACTGTCTCACAGCGGCTTTATGTCTGTGATTATCCAGACACGGCACCCACGTCTTTAGTCCGAAAGGAGCGTGACACGAATAAATAAGAGTGGGAGTAATGAATATTCCTCCGGTTGCGAAAGGAATGGGTATGTTGACCGGCACCGCTCTGAAGTACACTGCAATTTCAAGCGTTTCTGAAGGATTGTATGTCCTGTCCAAAGAGATGACGAGCAGGCTGTCAGTTTGGTAGAAATACCTGTTCTGAGTCGCTATTTTTACGCTGTCTGCAACCGGGGAGACGCAGTCCAATCTTATAGTGTCCGACGCATCCAAACAAACAAAATCTTCCACAGCCATGCCAATAACGGAATCGTATTCCGGTATGATCTCTATGTCAGTGAACCTGTATGTGTTTATCCAGCAGGAGTCGTCACAAAACGCCACTGCGGGAATCATAAGGATTAACAATAAGAACGACTTCTTTATCATTATGCCTCCTGAGTTCTTGAAAAGTTTCGTCGCCGAAGATTATCGCCAATAATCCTCCGACGGCAGTCAACTTTTCGTCTTTCATTTCCATTCCCTTTTTTTCAAGTATTTCCGTAATTCTATCATAAAAAACAGGGCAGTTCATCGCCACTCCGCCGCGCAGGGCATAAAAATGTGATTTTGTTTCAATGGACAGGCTCAATACTTCTTCCGCGATATTATCGGCCGCTTCCCGGAAAATATCCGCCGCCTCAACGAGGCCATTTTCCGCGGCATTATTCAGATCGTATGTGAGAAGTGAAATATCTTTGACCGGATTGCTCGAAGACAAAAACTGCCTGACAAAATCCATTGTTTCGAACCGTCTGTTGTTCAGGAGAAATGAAACGAGAGAAGAGCTTTGGATCTTTTTGTCGTATAATCCGGTGACTTTCCTGAGAGCCTGCCTGCCTATCCAGAATCCACTGCCCTCGTCTCCCAGCAAATGTCCCCAACCGCCGCGTCTTTTAAGAAATCCTTCTTTTGAAACGGAAAAAACTATCGAACCCGTTCCGGACAGTGTTAGTATATTCCCGAATTCCTTGAAAGCTCCATGATAAGCTGCGAATGCGTCGTTGGTTATGTAAGCTTCGCCCAGGTGCCCGGCTTTTTTGAGCGAAGTTTTAAAATGCTCTTTTTCAGAATCAGTATAAAGACCTGCAAGGGCGGCGCCGATAGGGGAGACAGGATCGTATGAAGAGCTTTTTGTAAGGAGATCTTTTAAATAATCCGGTAAATTTTCTTTTATCTTCATATAATTGCCCTCGGGAAGCGACACTTTTTCCACTATTTTCCAGCCATTGAATACGAAAAAGCGAAGTCCGCCGCCCCCTCCTTCAATGATTCCCGCTTTCAAAGTACAGTCTCCGTGAGCTTTTTAATAAAAATGTCTCCCGAATTGCCGAACCATTTTATTTCAGATTCTATTATTGCGCATTCGAAGGGCAGTTTCACAGCGTCTTTTTCTGTGCAAAGCACTTCCTTACATCCGCTTTTTTTTGTGCTCGAAATGATTTTATCGGCGTCTCTGTCAGAAAAGGAATGGTGGTCCCTGAAAAACATGAAATTTGTGATGTCGAATCCTGAGGAGTTCAGATGTCTGAGCAGTCTTTCGGGTTTTGCTATGGAACTTACAAAAAAATATTTTTCCCTTCGCGACAGAGAGACGCCTTTCTTTATAACTCCTGTTGTCTCGAAATCGCAAAAAAGGCATGGAACACTGAGTGAATCCGGGAATCTTGCCAAACCTGCCGGTAAAACAGGTTCTTTGGTTCTTGTGAAAATTATAAGGTCTGCCCTTCTTGAAGCCAATAGAGGTTCTCTCAGGCTCCCCATGGGAATGAGACCTCCGGCTTTGGGATTTTCCCAGTCGAGAAGAAGGATATCGAGATCCTTGGCAATTCCGTATTGCTGATATCCGTCGTCGAGTATAATGACTTCGACTCCCGGATTTTCTTTGATCAGCATTTTATAACCTCTCTGTCTGTCGCCGCAAGCGACGACAGGAAAATTGCTGAATTTCCTGGAGATCATTCTTACTTCGTCACCCGCTTCAGGAGTGTTTGGGCTCACGAAACCTCTGTGAGATCCCCCGTATCCTCTCGCCAGCACAGCCGCACGGACATTCTTTCTTTCCAGAATAGAAAGAATGTAAGATACAAACTGGGTTTTACCGGTGCCTCCTGCTTCGATATTTCCGACGCTTATCGTCTTTGCTGAAAATCTTGTTTTTTTGGAGGTCTTTATTTTTTTGTCTAAACAGTAAAGTGAGAAATACAGAGGAACGAGAGGAACTAAAAGGAATTTCAACATGGGAATCCGGGAGTTTTCTTCTCAATCATCTCGTATATTTCATTTTTTGAAACGAGCTGCGACAGTGCGGCTTTTTGTATATTTTCCGAGGCCGATCGTCTCATGTCTTCGTTGGAGAGTAACTTATCGAGCGCTTTTTCAAGATCCTGTTGAGATTCGACTATCCAGGCTCCTTTTGCCTCGGCGAGTTTGTTCATCGTGTCTTCGACGTTCTGATAATGCGGTCCCATCAGCACGGGTACTCCCTGAAAAGCCGCTTCGAGGGGATTGTGACCTCCCGCGTTGACAAAAGAACCCCCTATAAAAGCTATTTTAGCCTCTTTGTAGAAACGAGAAAGCTCGCCAAGGCTGTCAAGTATGGTCAGTCCCGGCAATATCTCCGCAGAATGAGACCTAAGAGTCGGTTCGAGGCTTTTTGATCGGGCACACCGCAGAATATCCTGTGTCATGTCGAGATATCTTGGAGCCAAAAGAAGAGCGAGGGAAGAATACCTGTTTTTCAGGGAAGAGAAAACCTCTAAAATCTGCTCGAATTCGCCTTTTCTCAAAGGGCCGGCTGTCCATAGAATTGTTCCGGGCCGGATTGGTAAAGGAGGAGGCGACTGTATTTCATAAGAAGCTTTCAGAGAGCCTGACCTGGATATTCTGTCCTTGGGCACGCCGATTTCTATAAAGCGCCGGGCGTTTAATTCGTCCTGGGCGAAAACGAATGTGTAGGAGGAAAGGACCCTTTTCAAAAATCTCCGGAAGGATTTGTATCGGGGATAAGTCCTGTCGGATATTCTTGCGCTCAAAAGGAATACCGGTATCTTTCTAAGCCTGCAGTAAAAAAGAAAATTCGGCCATATTTCTGTTTCCGTGAAAAGGACACATGAAGGTTTTACTCTGTTGACCGCGTTGATTACGCTCAAAGGAAAATCGAAAGGGAAAAAAGCCGTTTTGATGTTCTTTTTGTTCATTATATTTTCTGCGCGAATGACACCTGTCCTTGTGTAGGAGGTCACCAGAAACCTGAAGCGGGGGTGTTTGACACTCAGGTCCGCGCAAATTGATTTGAGAGAATTTATTTCTCCGACAGATGAACCGTGGATCCAGATTACGTATCTTTTCTTGAATTTTGGCAAAAATCCCCATCTGTTCATCCATTCTCTGCGTGTTTGCAGTATTTTCGCAAAAATGACAAGAGCCAGAAAGGGGAAAAATATAGCAAGAAAGATATTGTACGCGATTACGCTGAGCACAACGCCTTCTCTGCAACTTTTTCGAGTCCGATTATTTTTTTTTCGAGGATCGGTTTTATTCTGCGGACGTTGTCCCTGGACCCGCAATCCTTCATTAAAACAGGCTTGCCGAACAGAATGCACACTTTTGAAAATGGAATTGCGAGACGGAACTTGTCCCACGATTTGAAAGAGTAAAATTTTTTGTACGAAAGTACAACAGGTATCACGGGAGCCCCTATTTTGACGGCGGCCAGGAGGGAGCCTTCTTTTATTTCCTGAGGCGGACCAGTCGGGCCGTCAGGAGTGATAACGACGATTTCATTTTTTTTGAGAGATTTGACGATGTTTCTCATCGCCGAAGCGGATCCCCTGGTTGCAGAACCCCTCAGTGTTCTGTAACCGAGTTTCAGCGATATCCTCGAAATATATTCTGCGTCCCTGTGCTTTCCGATGAGTACTTTATACCCTTTGTTTCTGAAGAAAAAAGCCGGGACCAGAAGGTCTCTGTGCCAAAGAAGATAGACGGCCGGGTAATTGCTTTTATCGGACAGTGTTTCTTCGATGTTCCTTTTGACAATGGAAAGAGTTTTGCCCCACAAAAGTATGAACAGATAACCAATGTACACGCCGGGGCCGAGAAAAAGTTTATCTTTTATTTTCATTTATGAATCTCAAAAAATATTCGGCCGCTCTTTTTGACGCTCCTGGAGAGCCGAGTTTTTTCTTGACGGTTTTAATTTTGTTTATCATCTTTTCTCTCACAGCATTATCGTACAGAAGGCTTTCGGCGCTTTGAGCTATTTTTTCCGGGTCGGCGTTTTTCTGAATGAACTCAGGTAATATTTTTTCCCCTCCCGTTATATTTACGAGGCTGATGTAAGGTACTTTTGCGAGAAGCCTTGCTAGAAAATAGGTCGGAGCCTCGGTTTTGTATATGACGATCATGGGTTTTTCAAAAAAGGCTCCCTCAAGTGTCACTGTACCTGAAGCGGCTATGAGGATACTGGATCTTTTCATGACGCCGTATGGATCGTCTGGCACGAAGTTTATGTAACCTGGCAAGTATGCCGTGTCTGCGTTTTTCGGGTCGCAGGCGACGAGGAAATTGACTTCTGGATGCCGGATTCTTATTAATTCCGCTACTTTTAACATTACCAGGATATGCCTTCTGATTTCCGACTTTCTCGAACCGGGGAAAAGACCTACAGTAGCGGTATTTTTTTCGTCTGCGGTTTCAGGGTAGTTCCCGCGTTTAACAACAGTGTCGAGGACCGGATGCCCCACGTATACGGATCTTACACCGTACTGGGAAAAAAACTTCGGTACGAATGGGAGTATGACCAGGGCAAGGTCTACATATTTTTTAATTTGTCTGATTCGCCATGTTCCCCACGCCCACACCTGAGGCAGAATATAGTAGACAACCGGAATGTTAAGATAATGAGCGAACATCGCGACCTGAAGGTTGAAACCGGGAAAATCGACGAGTACGACGGCATCCGGTTTTTCGGTCTTCATCCATTTGTGTATTTTGTCGAGTATTCGCCTGTAGTGAAATATGTTCAGAACCGGAGAGACGAAACCCATGGCCGTCAGGGAGTCATAAGGCATTATTATAGCGGCGCCGGCTTTTTCCATGTTGCTTCCGCCGATAGCAAAAAATTCGATATCGCTGTCAAAGGCCAGTGATTCCCTTATGAATTCGGAGGCGTGAATGTCTCCGGAAAGTTCACCGGTTACTATGAGTATCTTGCGCATAAAAACCTATCATGCTTGAATATCTCGTTTTTATCTTTTCAATAATTTTCCAGGCGACTTCAAGCGACCTCATGCCGTCTTCACCGCTGACTTCAGGCTTTTTACCCTCTTTTACGGAGTTTATGAAAGAACTGATCTCGAGCATGAGAGGCTCTCCTTCTTTCTGCTCGGATTTATCCACGGAAATGCTGTATTTTCCGTTCTCCAGAGTCCGCTTGTAAATCTCGACGATTCTTTCCTGAAAATCGAGTGATATGTAAGCGTCCATCTGGAAAAATCTGATTTTTCTTTTTGATTTCTGAGCCGCCCGACTGACCATCAGATTTGCTATGGCTCCGTTTTCAAATTCGACACGCGCGTTTGCAATGTCGATTTCTCTTGAGAAAATCGGTCCGCCGATTGCGGATATCTCCTTTATGGGACTTTTTATGTATTGAAGCGCGATGTCTATATCGTGGATCATCAAGTCGAAAACGACGGCTACGTCGAGGCCACGTTCCGAGGGGAAACCGATTCGATGACTCTCAATGAAAAAGGGATCCCGTATTTTGTCTTTGACGTAAAGAAAAGCCGGATTGAATCGTTCAGAATGCCCGACCTGAAGTACAACGCCTCCTTTTGAAGCGGATCTAATCATTTCTTCGGCGTGAGAGGTCAGGACTGTTACAGGTTTTTCTACGAGAAGATGTTTTTTGTTGTCAAGCACTTTCATGCCTATTGTGTGATGGGTTGAAGCTGTCGTCGCGAGAGAGACCGCGTCTACTTTTTTTATAAGTTCGTTCATGTCAGGGTAAGGTTTGCAGGAAAATTCGGCGGCAACTTCATTCATTCTGTCCTGGTTAAGGTCGTAAACTCCTTCCAGGCAGCCAAGCTGTTTGTAGATTCTCGCGTGGTGTCTTCCGAGGTGGCCGACGCCGATTACTCCCGTTCTTATGTCGTTCATTCACTTTTATCCTTTCTCGAATATTACTACTGAAACTGCGTATTCTCTTTCGTGACTTATTGAAAGATGAAAAAATCCGTCGCCTGCGCGTTTTTTAGCATTGCCATTCAATATTATTGCTGGTTTTCCATCCGAAGAGGCAACACAAAAATCCTTGAACCATATCCCGTCTCTCATTCCGGTGCCGATAGCTTTGGAAGCCGCTTCTTTGGCGGAAAACCTTCCCGCAAGCCATTCGATATCATATTCTCTCGACGTAAATTCGGCAAGTTCGGATTCAGACAATATCTTTTCAGCGAATCTGACGCCGAATTTGCTCAAAGCGGACGCTATTCTTCTCTTTTCGACTATGTCTATGCCAATTCCCTGAATCATCAGTATTTAAAAACGCTTCCGCCAATGAACTCCCTGAGGACGGAAGTGAATGGTATTTCATCTGTTTCCATCTCGGAGTAAAATTCGAGAATTGATAGAAGCCTGACTGCTTCCATGTACGCCGGTTCAGATTCTTTTACTGTTTTTAACATTTCGACGGCTTTTCTTTTTAAGGCCGGTATCTCGTATATGAGAGAAGTGTTGAACATGATGTCGGCGGTTTCCTGATAAGGGTAGATCCATCTTCCTTCGCCGCGGGAGATGCTCTGCCATCTGTTAATTGTGTCCGTGGGGCTGTAGCCTCTGAACTGGCTGTCCCTGACAATCCTTCTCAGTATACGGCAGTCGGACGTAGTTACTCTGTTGTGATCGTCCATGTTGACCTGCGTCAACGGACTTGCGTAAAGTTTCAGTTTCACTTCGGGTTCGAGCATATCAGTCAGATCTTCGTTCAGGGCGTGGATGCCCTCGATTATTATCGGGTGACCCGGTTCTATGGACGTCTCGACCGAATTGACTTTTTTCTTTCCCGTCGTGAAATCGAATTTGGGAACCCGGACCTTTTTGCCGTTTAGGAGGCTCAGGAGCTGTTCACGGAATAAATCGGTCTGAATTGTTTTAGGAGACTCATAATCGGGATTCCCTTTTTCGTCGAGGGGAGTCTGTTCTCTGTCGACGAAGTAGTTGTCAAGCGAGAGAGTCACCGACCGGAGTCCGTTTACCTGCAAGGCTATTGTCAGTCTGCGCGAAAAAGTCGTCTTTCCTGACGAGCTCGGTCCGGAAATCAAAATGACCCTTTTCTGGCGGTCGTGGGAAACTTCGTCGGCTATAGCGGAAAGCTTCTTTTCGTGCAGGGCTTCAGCGACCCGGATAATTTCTCCTCCCTTTCCTCGGGCAATAGCCTGATTCAGGTCTCTGACATTGATTATATCGAGTATCTGATTCCATCTCCTCTGTTCGTGATATATTTTAAACAGCTTTTTCTGTTCTTTCCACGGACCGAGCTTTGACGGGTTATTGGCAGACGGAAACTGAACGACGATTCCAGGCGGATATGATTTTACAGCGAAATGTTTGAGAATGCCGGTTTTGGGAGCGAGAGGAGAATTATAAAAATCAAAAACGGGGCCGGATTTGTACAGGACGATTTCGTCACGGTCGTAATTTTTTAAAAGGCCGGCCGTGTCTTTTCTGCCTTTATTCTCAAAAAGTTTGACGGCTTTTTCTTTTGAAATTACTTCCCGCTGGATTTCTTCGTCGTTTTCGGCGATTTTTTTCATTCTCGATTCGATGGCCGTAATTTCGTCGGCCCTCGGGAGAACTGACGACACAATTTCGTAATAATATCCCGAAGAAATGGAATGGTTGACTACCACACGAGTGTTTCTGAATATCTCGCTGACCGCCCTGAAAAGGAGAAAGGTCATCGAGTTTCTGTATATCCTCAGCCAATCAGTATCGGAAGCGGTTATAGGAGTGACATTGAATGAATCCTTTACCTGCAGAAGCAGGTCCGCGGGAAAACCGTTCAGGCGGCAGGCTATGACGTTTTCAAGATTGAGGCCGGAAGATTTGAACACTTCAAAAGGGATTTGTCCCCGTTTTATTGAAAATTTTGTTTTTTCTGTCATTTGTCCTCTTTCAGGGCTGTCTTCGGAATCTTCAGGCCGGTTTCTTCGTTTTCCAAAACACCGCCGGTTTCTTTGAAACCGAGTATCACGACGCTTATAATATCAATTCTCCAGTCGAAGTCAATGCTGAGAATGTAGGAGTTTTCCTTAGCTCTCGCGTTCAGAATAAGGTTTTTTGCCGTTAAAACCGCGCCGCCTGAAGACATTTGCAGGGAAAGGGACGGTTCGGCGTATTTTTTTTCAAACCTTGGTTCAGCGGGAAAAATTTTGCCGTATTCCATACCGTATTGAATCGCGTTTTTGGACTTAAAAGCCGGTACGGCTACTGATAATGAGTATGGTTTTTTGAGGATCTTTGCCTCTATCATTTTTTTGCCGGCGCTGATGACAATTTCTTCTTTTGTCTTTTCGTTGTCATGAAAAGGATTAAGTGTCCCGAAATAATCAGAGGCGCTCAGTTCGGCGAGATCGTCAAGGTCTATGATTTCAATTTCATTTTCTGTCACGGTGCCCCTGATAAGGAAATAGGGAAGAAAAACGCTGGAGTCTTCAGAAGAAGACGACAATACATTAAAAACATTGTCAGTCGTTTCCTGCGGTTCAAATGCCTTGACGCAGTGAGAGCACAAAAACACCTGGTCTGAATCTTTCGCTTTAAGGCTGTTGCCGCATATACCGCATACGAGCGGAACGATTCTAATCGCCATAATTCTTCCTGAACAGGAAAACAGCGCCTAGGAGAGCGAGAAAAATCCCCACGCCGGCAAAAAAACCGCCTCTAGATATCAGTATCCCCGAGACGTAGCCCACAACAGAGGAGGCAAGGCAAAAAAGCCCTTTTTTGGCAAGGAAATTCTCTTCTCCGGATTTGAGCACTGTCATTTTCCTGCCCGCTGTTTTTCCGGTCGTACAGTCGATTATTACAAATCCTTCTCTTTTTGAAAGAACGAACCTGACTAACAGGACAGGATAGAATATCAGGGTCAGGTTGAAATTCAAAACTTCAGAAACTGATCTGAAAAAGTCGAATTTTTTCGCGTCCCAATGCGAAAGTGCGGTTTCTTTCATTTTTTTTACAAAAACCGCTTTCGCTTCTTCAATTTCCTTTTCCGGAAAATATATTTTTCCGGAATCTTTCATTTTATCTTCATCGAAAAGAAGAAGGTTGTCTTCTCGGGCGCCGGAGAATAAATCGACTGATGGAAAATATTCCCTGAAAAATGAGTTGTCTACGTCGAAAAAGGTCAAAGGGACGTCAATTATCCTCCTGAGTACTTCTCCTCCCTCGGTCCTGAACAAAACCCTTTTTTTTCCTTTTCCGTCCTCCACTGAATAAGGTGTCCTTTTTTTGTTCACTTTTCCGGAAACCCAGCCGGTAACTCTTCCTTCTGCACACCAAATCGGCAGGAATATAACATCTCTGTCTATGATTCTGTAATCATTGTTCTGGCAGAAGTCGTCGAGAGAAGTTTTCACGGCTTTTTCCAGGATTGATTCCTGAATTTCCTTCCTGTAACTGAATATCCCGCCAGTCAGTAATATTTTCAGCACCGTTCCGCATGACAGGCACCTGCAGACTTTGTTGCCTGACGCGTATGAAACCGGCGAAGCGCATGACGGGCATGATATTGATACGTTCATTTTTTTCCCGGTCTTATAAAAAGACTTAACGTGAAAATCGCGGAAAATGCGAGTACGGAAAGCGCGAAACTCAATTTCCAGACGGTTCCCGCCGCTATCGATAATGCCAGCGCTACTGTTTCAAGCAGGAAAGTTTTGGACGGTTTTTTTTCATCTTTTATCACTGTCCTAGAACCGTCGGATGCCGAAATCCATACGCAGGCTCCGTCTTTTTTTGCTTGCCAGAAAGGTATGTAGGCGTAAGGTTTGTTCTTTGAAGACAAGGTCTCGAATCCGTCCAGTCTGTCCTTGAAAATTCTGTCGCCGAAGCTCAATTTGAGACCCCGCGGCGCTTTTTCGTTGAGCGGAACGCTTATCGGAGGAGAGGAAAAAGGCACTAGATATCCTTTGATGAAACTTATTTCACCGATGCAGGACGAGGCAAGATTCCACGCCGCCTTTTTCTCTATCACGGGGTTCAGAGTCCAGACTTCAGATGAGAGCGCCTCAACTTCGACTGAACTGCCGCAGTAAGGGCAAAGGACCACCTGGGGGGAAATCCGCTGTGTTACCTTTCCTCCGCATTGCGGGCAAACAGATACCATTTTCCGCCTTTTCAAAAAAAACTATTATAACATAAAACTTTCGTCGGCTGAAATCACAACTTGGGATTTCATTATGAAGTTTAAGAAAAAGAATATAACCGCGGATACAATTTTTGCAAACAAAAATTGGAACACAAAGGAAAGAAAGCAGAAAGAGGTTTATTTATAAAATTTGTTTCACAAATTTTATATTTCGTGTAGTCTGCTTATTTGCTCTGTGCAAATAAGCAGACCTTCGTGTAAGAGGCATGCTGAATGTAATTTAACATGTCTCTGCTTCGTGGTAGAAATTCTCTTATTTCTTTAATTAAACTTAGAAATAAAAACAAAAAGAGATATCCACCACGAAGGCCGCGAATATTAGCGGCTTCACGAAGGATGGATTGTAAACAATCCATCTTCACGAAGGTGAAGAAAATTAATCCAAAGAACTTTTTCATATAAAATTTGTTTCACAAATTTTATACTTCGTGTAGGCTGCTTATTTGCTCTGTGCAAATAAGCAGACCTTCGTGTAAGAGGCATGCTGAATGTAATTTAACATGCCTCTGCTTCGTGGTAAAAATTGTATTTTGTATTTAATATAAAGAGAAAGAACAAGAGATATCAACCACGAAGGGTGGGAAGCATCGCTTCCCACCTGCACGAAAAGAGGATTGCAAGCAATCCTCCTACACGAAGCAGGAAGAAATAAAACAGTGTCATATAAAATTTGTCCCAAAATTTTATACTTCGTGGTAGAAATTTCTTTATCTTAAAAACTAGTATGAAAAAAATAACTTCTACCGCAAAGTGAATAAAAAAAAGAGGGGAGCAGGGCCCCCCTCTTTATAAGGAAAAGATCCTCAGTCTATGATCGTCAGTTTACCCGTGTAGTTTACACCCGAAGCGTTGACCTGATAGAAATAGGTCCCCGGAACGTCTGAAGTGAACTCAAAAGTCCTCTGTCCCTGAATTGATCCCGAGAAGAGGTTCTCGACGATTCTTCCGGTGACGTCAAATACGTTGACATTGACGCCGACCATGAAAGGACTCGAGAAGCTTATCGCAGTCTTTCTTCCTATGGGTGTCACTGCTCTGACGTCAAAAGGATATATCGGCGAACCGATTATCTCTTCTTCGACGGAGTTGGCGGCGCACGTCGTCGCGACTATGCACCAACCGTAGTTGAGACCGTAAGCGCTGAGATATTCCCATCCTCCGGAGTTTGTCCAGGCCCAATCGCTCTTCTGAGCTATAAGAGATCCGGCGTTGCAGGGGAAGGGATAATTTCCGGAAGCATAAGTGAATCCGACCATTATCCAGAGAGTGTCAGTCGGGTTGATAAGAACGGAATCATCTCCGAGAGATATGTAATACCATCCGGAATCTCCGGTAACCGTGAAAGGAACTACTGCGAGTGTGTCGCCCACAGCAGTATCGCCCAAGACGATTACCCTGGCGTCAGCGGCAGGGTTGGTGCCCGTTCTGAGCTGGAACCACACATTGCGGATGTATCTTCCGGTGTAGGGAGAGAGTTCTGTCTGGGTCAGTTTGATCGCCATCGCCATCCATTCCGGCGGATCTCCGTAGTTTATTCCGTTTTCAATGTCTCCCCAGTTCCAGTAAGTGATGGTGTCACAGTAGTCGGGACCTGTGCCGGTGCCCAAAAGGTAATCCAGCATTGTATCTACTATGGCTATCGGTGTGGAGTTTGGAGATATTGTTCTCAGGTCGTTAGTCCAGTATGCTGCATTAGAGTCGTTGGCCAGGGAGTTGATGTGATAGCCGGAAGACGCTGTAACGGTTTGTCCGTTGGCGGTCATAGTCAGGCCGTCGGAGTAAAAATCGTTCGAAGCAAAATCGGAAGCGTTCGAGTAGCTGAATCCGGTGAGGAAATTTTCGCCGGTGCAGGTTATTGGAGAGACGCCGTTTATGACATCGTCTGTGACGCTCTGGACTTCAAAATATGAAAGCAGCCAGGCGTTCATACCTGTGCCCGTGCTCCAGTGCGCGTCCTGGCCTATGAACCAGACCTTTCCGCCCTGATCCATGTACAACGCCATGTTGTTGAGAGAGGTCGTAGACGGATAAGTCGGACTTGTCCACCACCAATCGTAAGTGTTCCAGATGACCAGATCGTACATAAGCATCGTGTCGACCGTCGGGCCGTCGCCGGTGTCGTTTATCGGTCCGTACCAGTCGTAGTTGCCGGGACCGAGAGTCGAGTCGAGATACATCGTCCATCTCGGGTCGGGTTTTGTAGCCGGGCCGAAACCTGGCTGACCGCAAGCCTCGACGAAAAGTACGTCGCCGGCCCTGGAGCCCTGTCTGAACATGGTTCCGGTTATAGAGGGAAGTATTTCAGGGTCGGGATTCCCGGCTCTGGAAAAATTCTCGGTAAAAGCAGCCGAGGCGAGCGTCAGCAGTGCCAGAGACAGCACTAAAAACATTCTCATCATAGCACCTCCTGTTATTTGTTGTACAACATTGCACAAGGTTAATAATAGATTATAATATTAAAGCTGTCATAAATCAACACGATATAACTTATCCATGCGAATAAATTGAAAAGATCAATATCTAATTTGACCATGTCACATACTTTTGACTGTTTATTATAAGATCGAAAATTTTTTTCTGTGTTTTGTCAGATGAAAACCTCGTAGCAATTCTGCATTTTTTAAGCCCGTCTTTTAGTGTATTGATCTCGTCTGAATAACATTGCCCCTCGGCGAGGGGCATAGAATTGAATTCAGAAAAAGGCATCGGTATGAATTGGCTGAAGGAAGCTTCAATTCTGATTTTAGTCAGAGCCGCCAGTTCAAAAAGAGTTTCAACTGTCTCTTTTGCGTCGTCCTGGGACGCTCCGGGAAGACCAGTCATCATGTAAAGCTTTATTTTCCTTATTCCTTTCAATCCGGCGAATTTGACCGTTTCAAAGAATTTTCTCTTGTCGAAAGGTTTGCCGATTTGAATTGAAAGCTTTTCCGAACAGGTCTCGGGTGCGAGTGTTAGCGCTCTGACATTTTTTTCAGCGAGGAGCGATAATATTTCGGGAGTGACAAGATCTACTCTGCACGAGGGTGGAGAGACGGAAGGACAAACAGAAATGATTTTTGTTATATCGGGGTGGCTCAAAAACGCCGCGCTGACGAGGCCTATTTTTCCTTTAGGGAAACTCTCCACGTCGCGGAGAATCTCTCCTGTGTCTCTGGGTTGAAAATTTTTCCTCACGCCGCTGAGCCAGCAGAACCTGCAAGAAAATGGACACCCTCTGGAAATTTCGACGAGTCCGGTCTCGCCGAAACTTGAAGAATTTCCCGGCAGTGTCATTTTGCCTGTTCCAATTTTGCTGAACCTTATTTTCGGCGCTCTTTTTTCTCCGGCGAATATAAGCCACGGCATTTCGGTTTTTTCAGCCAAAAAGTCTCCGACGATGTCTGTAAAAATATAGTCCGCATCGCCGAAAAATACTGCGTCGCATATTCCGAGAAACGAATGAGGCGCCGTCAATACGCCTGGCCCGCCGCACAGTATCCTGAATCTGCGTTTTTCAGGAGGAGTCGCGTCGAGGATTTTCCTGAGGCTGAAAAAATCTCCCGGCCAGCTGGCAGTGACGGCTAAAACGTCAAATTTACCTAGATCAAAACCGCTTTCGAAACCTTTTAGCACGCCCTTTTCTTCTGACAGGAAATCGGCGAAAACGCCCGGTTCTTCGGCCAGTTCCTGTTTCATGTAGTGAAGGCTGAGAGAGGAAAAAGTCGCGGCGTTCCCGCCAGGACATATCATACCGACGTTGACTGCGGATTTCAGGAACGGGTTTTTTTTCGCCATTTTTCGCATGTGGAAAGCGCGTGCACCAAAAAAGGGCTGAGTTTGCCGAAAACTTCCGCACGTTTCAGGGATTCCCTGAATGAAACTGAGTCCTTGAAGTCAGGCATCAAAAGGCCGCTCGTGCCAATCTCCGAGGGGACGTGAGCATCACTGCCCGCGGTGAAAAAAAAACCTTTTCCGAGGGCGTAAATCCGGGCTTTTTCATTGTCGGAGGCCAGCAGACATCTTGAATTGAATATTTCTATAGCGTCCGCCGCCTGAGAGGCCTCTTCTATGGCGTCTTTTATTCTCGAGTTCCTGAACCTGTCAAAAGGATGAGGTATAGTTATGAAGCATCCCTGTTCTTTAGCAATTTCCAGTGTCTTTGACAGGCTAAGTCCTCCGGGTATTTTTTCTTTGACGAATAAGAGAAGGAGTTCACCCGACAGTGTCATGACCTCTTCGCCGGGGAAGATGTTCTCAGGGAATTTTCCGGCGAAAAACAGCGCGTTTGAAGTCTCGTCGTGGTCCGTTACGATAACTTTATCTATTATACCGGATTCTATCGCGCGGACAATGTCCTTCAATCTTATTTTTCCGTCTTTTGAAACTTCCGTGTGAAGGTGAGTTTCAACCTTTATTTTTGCGTTCATCAAAATCCTTTGTTTCGAATAGTTCCAAAGAGCCGCTTTTTTAGAGATTGAAATTATACATCTTGAGCAAAATTCCGTCAGCCCATATAATATAGAATATTAATTTGAAAGGACAAGCGGTTTTAGACATAAAAAAAAGGAGAAAAAATGCCGTCTGAAGAGATAAGAGGACTCGAAGAAAGATTGGGAAAGAATCCCGGAGATACTGACGCAATGATAAACCTGGGTCTGCTTTTAACAGAAGAGAACAGGTACAAGGAAGCGGAAGAACTTTTCAAAAGAGCCGGGGAAAACGGTTCGTCGGAAGCTCATTACAACCTCGGAGTCCTTTACGGAATGGTATATCTCAAGGACCTGACCTTCGAAGAACTCTGGGAAGAAAGTACTGACAGCGAGATTTGGTTTGAAAGAGCGGAAATCGCCTATCAGACGGCTGTTGAACTGGATCCGAGGAATATTCATGCCATGAGGAATCTGGCAACCCTTTACGCGGAAAGAAATCAGAAAGACGACGCTCTCGCTCTTCTCAACAAGATCCTTGAAATATCACAGGATGAAGAATACAAAAAACATGTAAGAGAACAAATCGGAGACGTAGAAGCGATTTGATCTGAAATGGGAAATATAAAGAAACTCGACGGTTATCTCGTCTCGAAGATAGCCGCCGGAGAAGTTCTTGGCGGAGTTCATTCGGTCGTCAAAGAACTCGTGGAAAATTCCATAGACTCAGGCGCTTTAAAAATTGAAGTTTTTCTCGAAAACGGCGGATTAGGAAAGATACTGGTAAAAGACGACGGAGACGGAATACTTCCCGAAGACATGGAACTCGCCGTGACCAGATATGCGACGAGCAAGATAGACAGTTTTGATTGCCTTTTCGAGCTCGAATCGTACGGCTTCAGGGGTGAAGCTCTCGCTTCAATTTGCTCGGTCTCAAGGTTCGAACTGACCAGTTCCGTACAAGGTTTGTCAGGCTTCACCCTGACCGCCGAAGGAGGAAAAATAACGGAGACATTTCCTTCTGTATTCCGGAAGGGGACGTCTGTCAAAGTTCAGGACATTTTTTTTAACGTCCCGGCCAGAAGGAAATTTCTTAAAACGGCTTCAGGAGAAGCTCTTCGGGCGAAAAAAGCGTTTGCCTGCCTCTGTCTTTCCAATCCCGGTGTCAGTTTTTTGTGGAACGACGAAGGGAAAAAGCCTTTATCCGTTTCCCCTGAGGACGACATCATCGAAAGATACTGCGCTTTCTTTTCAGGCGACCTGCGCGATCATTTCGTCCCGTTTGAACATGCACTGCCCGATCTCAGGGTTCACGGAATTCTCGGAGAACCCTCGATCGCTTCGAAAAAGCCGTTCAGTCCGTTATTCGTCAACAAAAGGGCGGTGACAGACAAAAGCCTCAGCGCCGCTGTGAGGATCGGGTACGGACCTCTGGTTTTTGACAGACTTCCTTTGTTTGCAGTTTTCGTTGAAATAGATCCTTCCCTTGTTGATGTCAACGTCCATCCTTCAAAAGAGAATGTGAAATTCAGTGATCCGGGATTTGTTTTCAGAGAAATAAAAAGAGCAGTTTCAAACGCTATATCTCCCGCCCGGATTTATAAATCGTCAAAAACAGCGTTCAATGATTCCTACGACTCTCCTGCAAGTGAAAAAACTCAGGAAACAGCCATAATAAATACCGGCGAAAGTGAGATTTTCGAAATTCTTAAGGAACCGGAAACAGTATTTTATAATCCGGAAAAAATAGCAATCTCAGGCGCGGCTTTTTTCCAGATACATGACACGTACATAATTGCAGAGACTAAAGGAGGCATAATGCTGATAGATCAGCACGCCGCCGCCGAGAGAATTCTGTACGAGGAAATCCTTTTCAACAAAGATCTGACAGTTCAGAATCTTTTGTTCCCCGTAATAGTGAATTTAAACGATGAACTCTGGGACAAGTTCGAAAAAACAAAAGGGGACATGCTGTATTCAGCCGGATTCCGCGTCAAACTGTTAAGTCATGCTGTTTCAGTGGAAGGAGTCCCGTCCGGTATAGAAAACAATTCACCCCGGGAAATTTCTTCTCTTGTAAAGGACATACTTTCTCAGAACGGGAAAAACGACACCGCAGAAAAGACAGCCCGGGCGATAGCTTGCAAGGCTTCCATTCGTGCTGGAGACAGGCTTCAGCCGTCTGAAATAGAGAGCCTGATCGGGAAATTGTTTCTTTGCCGTTGTCCGCACGTTTGTCCGCACGGAAGGCCGACTATTGTACGAATAACTACGAGGGAATTGGAAAAAAGATTCGGAAGGACAAAATGAAAATCGTACCGGTGATTGTCGGCCCGACTGCTGTCGGGAAAACTGAAGTCGCCGAGACTGCTGTGAAAAGGGGTTTTGCCGATTACATAATCAGCGCCGATTCGAGAAAGATATACAAAGGGCTGACAATAGGAAGCGCTTCTCCCGGAGAGAAAGAAATAAAAGAATTTTCCTACGAAATGGTCGCCGTATGCGAGCCCAGCGAAATTTTTTCGGCGAAAGAGTTTGCCGGACGGGCATTTGAAATTTTAACTTTTAAAAAAGGGAATCCCCTTGCCGAAGGCGGAAGCGGTCTTTATCTGAGAGCCCTTTTCGAAGGCCTGTTTGACGCTCCGCCTGTCGACGTCGAACTGAGAAAACAACTGAAAGAAAGGATAAAAAAAGAGGGACTTGAAAAACTTTGGACCGAACTCGGTCGGTTCGACCGTGAATCTGCTATGTCAATACATAAGAATGACGCCGTTAGAATAATTAGAGCGCTCGAAATCTATTATCAGACAGGCAAACCGATGAGGACGCTTTGGAAAGAAAAAAAAAAGGAAAATACTTTTAGTGCTCAGTATGTCGGATTGACAATGACGGCCGGAAAACTCAGGGAAAGAATAGAAAAAAGAGCCCGAAGAATGATTGAAGGAGGCTTGCCTGAAGAAGCCGCTCTTCTGAGGGATAGACACGGAATCGAAACCTGGCCGATGAATTCAATAGGTTACAGGGAAGCCCTCGAATATTATGAAGGAGTCGCCGATTTTGGGACAACTCTCAAAAAGATATCTACCCTCACCTGGCAGTACGCGAGAAAACAGATTGTGTGGCTGAAAAAAATTAAGGACGTGTTTTGGATAGATTGTGATAATATTAGCGTTTCTGAATCGGCTGAAAGAGCAATGGAACACTGGAAAGACAATGGATTATAAAGTAAAAGAAAAAAACGCGCCCGACGCCGCGCTGATAACAGTAACAGCCCTGATAATACTGTTCGGATTGTTCGCTCTGAATCAGGCTACTTTGTGGGCGGGGCCTTCATTTTTACTCAAACAGATAATTTGGATAGCCGTGTCGATTGTCGTGATGTTCTTGATTTCGTTGAATCTTAAAATGTCTTTTGTCATGTCGTATTCATACATATTCTACGCTCTGACTGTCCTTTTTCTTCTTTTTCCCCTCATTCCGGGTTTGGGCGCGGGACAGGCGAACAGGTGGGTAGATTTCAGACTTTTTAAAGCTCAGCCGTCGGACATAGCCAAGCTGGGTCTGATTTTTGCTTTGGCAAGGTATCTTTCAGAAAGATACAGTTTTTATGACGCGGTCAAAAGAAATTTTTTGAAATGGAAACATTCAAAAAAAGACAAGTTTTACAAACTTCCCGCAGCGACAAGGCGCAAATCAAACGATCCCCTGATAATTTTTGAAGCATTCCTCATAACATTCCTGCCTTTTTTGATTGTAATGGCGGAACCGGACCTTGGGACTTCGGTGATTTACATTTTTATTTTTCTTACAATGTTGTACTTTTCCGGTGTAAGTTTGACGGCGATTGTTTACCTGATTTCGCCGTTTGTGTCCGTTATTCTGGCTATTCTTCTTGTTATAAACTCCTATTCCGTTCTCAATACCGCGCTGATAGCGGCTTTGTACACAGTTCTGATTGCGACTTTTGTTATTTTCAGGATAAAATGGTCTGTTGTCTTCATTGTGCTGACTGTGAATATTGTCATGATGATTTCGGCTCCTCTCATATGGAATGGAACTCTGAAAGAGTATCAGAGAAAAAGGATAATGACATTTATTGATCCCAACGAAGACCCAACCGGAGCCGGATGGCATATACTTCAATCGAAGATGGCCATAGGATCCGGAAGAATATGGGGAGAGGGTATCCTGCATCTTGAAAAAAGGGAATTGTCTTTTCTTCCGGAACAACACACGGATTTTATTTTTCCTGTAATAGCAAAAAAGAGCGGTTTCGTCGGATCTGTTTTTCTGCTGATCTTGTATTTTCTGTTTTTGGTCAGAACCATCACTCTCGCGTACAAAACCAAAGCAATGAGTCAGCATCTGGTGATAATAGGAATAAGCAGTCTTTTCGCTTTTCAGATTACAGTGAACGTCGGGATGACTCTCGGTTCTCTGCCAATTGTAGGTATCCCTCTTCCTTTTATAAGCTACGGAGGGTCTTCGATGTTGATGTCGTTCTTTTTGCTGGGCGTTCTGTTCAATCTGACATCGTCGGGACAATGATATTCCCTTCCACGGCAAGATTCGTTTCTGCCGTATTTTCATTTTTTCTGCCTTCCAAATGCCGCTTCTGCGGTAAAATGCTCGGGTACGAAGAAGTTTTTCTTTGCGATGATTGCCTGAAGCTGTGCGGAATATTTGACAAGTGCCCTTTTTGTTCTCTTCCCTTGCCCGGTGAAGGCAAATGCCAGCACTGTGCAGAAAAACTGAAACTGCCTTTTGCCGGCTTGTTCTATTTGGGGCCCTACAGAAGCCCTCTTAAAGAAAGCATATTGGCCATGAAATTCAACGGGTATTCCAGACTCGCTAAGAGATTGGGAGAGGAGCTGTCAAAAAAAATACCGGCTTTTGAGGAATCCGTTGTTTTTGTGCCGGTACCTTCTTCGAGAAAGAGTTTGAGGCAGAGAGGTTTCAACCAGGCACGGTTGATGGCGGAATCCGCCGCCCGGCTACTGGACGGTGAATGCCGACGCAAAGTCCTCAAGTTAAAGGGGAAGAAAAAAAATCAAATGGGATTGAACAGGGAAGAAAGAGCTGAAAACATGAAGGGAAAAATGTCCGAAGGTGAAGAATTCCGGTTTTTGAGAGACAGAACCGTAATATTGATAGACGACGTCATGACCACCGGGGCGACTTTAAAAGAAGCTCACAGGGTTTTGAAAAAAAGCGGGGCTAAAAGTATATACGCGGCTGTTGCAGCTATAACCGTCGACTGATTGTAATTCCGGCTTTCTCGATTCTTTTATAAAGCCTCTCCACTGCTTTGATGTCGTAGATTATGCTTTTTACGGCCGTCTTTTCAGTGAAATCAATCTCTTCGAGCCTGGCAAAGATTTCTTCGTAGGATCTGTCGCCGGTCAGTTCGAAAACGGCTTCCGAAATTTCCTTCAAACTCATTTTTTCCGATTCTTTTTCAGAAAAGAACGACTGAAGACTTTTTTTAAGAAAGTCAAAAGACTTGTCGTAATCTTCTGCGTGGGCGTATTTGATGGCATTTTTCAAGTATGTTTTATATCTGTTCGAGCGATTTCTTTTTCTTGTAAAAACTTTGCTGTTTTTTGCGAGGTATCGCGCGGTACCCAGAGTGAAAACTGAAGCAGAAAAAACGAAGGCGGCAAACAAGACCTTGTCAGGCAGGCCAGGGAATTTCAATACGCTTATTTCAGAATTCAGGGGCAAGGTGTCTGTCAGAGACGGAACAGGTGATGAAGACGCGCATCCTGTGATCCCAAGAGTGCAAACAGGTGTTTGACTCGTGACGTAACTGGAAAGATCAGGATCAAAATAGGAAAATTGCAGAGGTGGAATGATTATCTCTTCGTCAGAGTAGGGTATTATTGTCCATCTGTATATTTTTCTGCCCGTTAGATGCGGTTCCCGTGATTCTATTTCGATTTCAGAAGACGCGAAGTATATGTCCGCACCATTTATTTCAGGGATCTCAATTTCTTCGATACCTTTTATGTTGCCGGTTCCTGAAACGACGACGCATATTTCAGCGGTAGAGTCAATATACCGCGGAGCTTCCATGGAAATTAAATAATTACCGACGCTTCCCTTGAATGAAGCAGGCACACAATTATTCGGCAATGGTTTGACAAATAGAATTATGGAGTCTGAATACAGATTCAATTTTCGCGGCAGCAACGGGTAAGAAGAAATGACGATTTCGGTCCCCGCACCGCCGATAGTTGCCGTTCCAGCCTGAACAGGGAAAAGTATCCATTTGACGGAGTATTTATAAACTGTGCCGAATTCCGTATGTATTTGAGATGCCGTGAAATAACTGTCGCCGGTCTCGGTCCAGAATCCATTGAAGGAGGGATAATAAATGAAGTCCGGGTATTTTAAAAGTTTGAATTTCGAGTAAATCGAAAGTTCGGCGACCAGCTGTTCGTTGACGTAGGGTTCAGGATCGCTAACAGTCATTGCCATCTTGACGGGATTTATAGCCGTCAAAACCGGTATTCCTGAGCTTGTCCTGTCGTATGAATAAAGAGGAACCGAGTCTCCTTTGACAAAAACCGGCAGAGTTCCTGTTATATTTCTTGTTGTTTTTCCGTCATAGACGACTGCTTTTACGGATATTGTGTAAGTACCGCCGGATATCGGGTAGATTGAATAAGCGTAAATATGAAAAGAACTTTTTTGGCCGTTGACAATTATTGTGCTCGTTGAGATCGACGGCATTGACAGCTGAAATGTTTTGTCTGCGTCAATTTGAATATCCGTCAGAATTTCGGAACCCGACGTCTTTATTTCAACAGAAAAAATACAGGATCCGGCGACAACCGTCTCTAATTTGTCCGGCCTGACAGTCAATTCAGCTCCGTAAAGACAAGAAGCGAAAACAAGAAAAATGATCATGAGGGCGTTTTTCATCATAATATCACCATTGGCCGCTGGGATTCGACTTACCGTTACTTTGAGGGAGAATCGAATCTTGACCGGGCGAGTTCAGAGCCGCGTCGAGAATCCTTTCAGCTTGTTCACTGGACATGGGAGGTAAATCGTCCTGCTGTTGTTGGTCCTGTTGATCCTGCTGATCCTGTTGGTCTTGCTGATCCTGCTGATCCTGCTGGTCTTGTTGATCCTGCTGATCCTGCTGATCCTGCTGGTCTTGTTGATCCTGCTGATCTTGTTGGTCCTGTTGATCCTGCTGATCCTGTTGGTCTTGTTGATCCTGCTGATCCTGCTGATCCTGCTGGTCTTGTTGGTCTTGCTGGTCCTGCTGGTCTTGTTGATCCTGCTGATCCTGCTGGTCCTGCTGGTCCTGTTGGTCCTGCTGATCTTGCTGATCCTGATTCTGTTGTTGCTGATCATTTTTCATTTTTAGGGCAATTTCAAGATTACGCCGGCATTCGTTATCGAAAGGGTTTAAAACGAGAGATTGTATGAGCCTTTCTATTGATAAATCCAAAAAAGACGAACTGGAGTCTGTTCCGGATTGCGCGGATCTGAGATATGATGTTCCCGCGTTGTATAAAATGTCGGGTTTCATATCGGCGAAAACAGAATCCGGAGACAGGATCGAATCGAAAAATAGAGCGGCTTTTTCAGGTTCACCGTTGTCGTAATAAGCGCAAGCGAGATTGTAGATAATTGTAAAATTTCCAGGAGATTCTTCGAGTGCTTTACTGTAAAGTTCAATGGCTTTGCTGAAATTTCCAGCGTCTTGTGACAGTGCTCCTTCGTATGCTTTGTCGGGAGGAATCGAAAATGTTAAAAACAATGAAATCAAAAGTACCATTTTGATGACCTTCTTTTTTTCTCCACAGTGACTGACAGGGCAATCAAAACCGCGCCTATAGCAAGCGGTATTTCATAATGGTAAACATACATGGCGTCCTGTTTTTGAGTTATGGCCTGTTTTCGAACGGTTTCAAGAAACCGGGCTATCTCTTCCGCGGTTCTCGACGGATTTTCCGCCCTTAAATATACACCGCCGGTCTTGTCCGATATCGACATCAAATTTTCTTCTTCCAGATAAGTTTTCGCGGTGTCGTATGAGGAAAGCATTATGTATCCCTCAATTTCACCTTCAAAATTAATTTCAGGGACAGGGTCTCCCTTGACACTGCCTATTCCCGCGGAAACAACAGGTATTCCTTTTCCGGAAAGACAGTCAAGTTCATTCGATATTTCAGGTCCGAAATCTTCTCCGTCGGACAGTAAAACGACAACTGTCGAACGGCTTGCCTCTTTTTCTATCACTCTTTCAACAGCCGTGAAAGCTCCTAAAAATGAAGTGCCGGTGCTGGTAGTAGCTCTTGTTGACAGCTGTTTAATGGAGTTCCTGAGACTTCTGTGGTCAAAAGTCAACGGGCTTGCGATTGTCGCGCTTCCGGAAAACAAAACAAGAGAAATCCTGTCGTCGGTTCTCCTTTCTATGATTCCGGTCATAATCTTTTTTGCTATTTCAATTTTTTTCACCGGTTGCGAAGCTTCCATACTGCGGCTGATATCGCAGAGAAAAATTATATCAATGCCTTTTTTTGTCAGAGACGATATTTCTGATTCATTCGCGGGACCTGCGGCGGCGAAAAGAAAAGAAGTCAAAGCGAGCGCTATGAGAGACTCTTTGACTATTTCCACTCTCAAATCGGACAGCGACAACCTCGATTTATGACCGG
The DNA here is from genome assembly GCA_016934535.1 of candidate division WOR-3 bacterium. Lineage (NCBI taxonomy): Bacteria > Pseudomonadati > Caldifarciminota > Caldifarciminota bacterium. The sequence goes on along the minus strand of JAFGSQ010000019.1, from coordinate 21,272 downwards.
TGGCGAGAAGTCTGCCGACCAGCTTTTTCTTTTTGATAAGATTGATGGTCTGGAGTATGACAGAAAGTAAAACAACGGCAGGGATCAAATAGAGGAATATGGGTCTTGTAAATATCAAGGTATGCTCCTGAAAAAAGTCCTGTCGAGAATAAACGGGATTGTGAGCAAAATAATGGACATTGCAACCCAAAAATGAGCCTTTGACGGACTCAACGCCAGAATTTCGCCGCTTTCCCTTGTTTTTTCAAGTTGATCTATCATCGTGAAAGCTTTTTTAAGGGCTCCTTTGTCCGTCGCCCTGAAGGAGGTGTTTTCGGAAGAGGCTATTTTTGAAAGTAATTCGTAATCGGCTGTCGACGCATAAACATATCCGTAAGTCGGGCTGTTGTAAGTGAAAGACGTTTCTGTCCCGATGCCTATTGTGTATATTTTCATTCCGAGTGTTTTCGCCGCTTCAGCGGCCGTTACCGGGTCCACGTATCCGGCATTGTTGGCGCCGTCGGTGATCAGTATTATCACCTTGCTCGGGCTGTCCGAATCGCGAAGACCGTTCGCAGCGAGTGCCAGGCCCATACCGATTGCTGTCCCGTCGGTTATTATACCCGGAGACAGATCTTCAATACTGTTGACGAGGAATGAATGATTGAGGGTGGGCGGGACGAGAAGATATGCGTCGTAGGCGAAAACTGCCAGACCTATTCTGTCATTTTCCCGTGATTTGATGAAATCGATGGCAATTTTTTTGGCGGCTTCGAATCTTGTCGGTGAAAAATCGGGCGCCTCCATGCTCGTCGATAAATCGAGAGCCAGCACTATGTCTATTCCGATTTTTTCCCTGTTAATTATTATGGGTTTTCCCAGAGGTTCCGCAGCGCCGAATATAGCCGCGATTGCACTTGCTACGTAAAGCCAGAGGAGCGATTTTTTTACAAAAATCCTAAAAGTGGTTTTTTCTCCAAAAAAAGATGAAGCCGAATAGATGACGGAAGGCTTTTTCGAAAATTGGAGGTAGAAGCCTAAACCGATTACCAGGGGGATGAATATAAGAAGCCAGGGATGGGAAAACCTAAACATTTTTTCCGCCTTTTTTTCCGTTCTCGTCTTTTTTAAAAAGAGGGAAGACCCAGACAAAGTTTTTTACGGCTTCGTAATCTTCCTGTCCTTTTTCGGAATCGAAGGTTTTTTTGGAGAATTTTGCCAATTCAGACGTCATGTTGAAAGAGGACAGGGATTTTTCAACATCTTTTGAAACGTAAAATGATTTAAGGAAGACATCCCTTATTTCCCTGACAGTCATCTTTTTCGTTTTAAGCGTAGAAACATTTTCCGAATAATCTTTGAAAACTTCAGTCAGTTCTTCGTAAAACTCTTTTGAAACCGGAGATTTTTCTTTCAAATATGAATTGAATATCTTAGACAGCTCATCCATGGCTTTTTCTTTTGGAGACAAAACAAAGAATCCTTTTTTAGCTGATTTTTTAATAAGCAGATAAGCTGCTGAGGCAATCAATATAATCGAGATAATCAGCAAAGGGATATACCAGAACCGCAGTGTCATTCTGAAAAGTCTTTTGTATAGGGGTTCCGGAGGTTTCGGAGGGAAGTCAAGCCTCGGCCTCAAAGGTGACAAAATCGTGTCGTCTGGTCCGGTGAGGCTAGAAAGCATTGTCATGTCCAATGTTCTGAGAGAATCTGTCCAGGAAGTGTCCGGTAAATGGAAACTCGCCGGCGGTATGGGAATCGACACCGAGTCTATTTCGGTGTATACGGCGCCTGATAAAGTGAAAACCGTGGAAAGGCTGTCTTCTCCGTTTGTCAGAAGGAATTTGGCGGGCGCTTCGTTCATAATGAAAGGGTGCCATTCGGCACTGTCTCCCGATACCGTTACCGAACAATTTCTCGGGTGTGAGTAAGAGATCTCAATTTGGAAGATTTCACCAAGGTAAACGCTGTCTTTCGAGGGATTCAACGTGCAAAACTGCGATAAAAGGCAAACCTGAAACAGGATGAAATTCATCTCTTTTTTGTCCGCAATTTAAAGAAATTATAAAGAATTGGAATGTAATCCGCGTCGGTTTTGACGTCAATGACGTCAACGGCCGTTTTATTTAATATCTTTCTGTGAAATTCTCTTTCGGATTCCATTCTTGCTTTGAATGTCCTGCGAAAAGAACCGGAGGATGAATCCACAAGTATTTCTTTGCCCGATTCAGGGTCTATCAGATTGACAAGACCAACGTCAGGAAATTCTTCTTCGTAAGGATCCGAGATCCTGACTACGATACAGTCGTGTTTCCTTGAAAGGACAGCCAGAGGTTTTGCGTAATCGTCGTCTTGTCCGAGCATGAAATCGGTGATAATGAAAATCACTGCCTTGGTGTTTATGACCCTGTAAAGGTTTTCAAGGGTCGTTGAAAGCTTTGTCTGTCCCACGGCTTCTGTATTGGAAAGAATGTCCCGGATTATGTGAAGAACATGCCTTTTGCCTTTTCTCGGCGGAATGTATTCCTGAACGGCGCCCGAGAAAGTCATGAGACCGACTTTGTCGTTGTTCTTAATGGCGCTGAGCGCGAGGACGGCCGCTATTTCAGCGGCAATGTCAATTTTAAGCGGCGCGAGGTCATCTTCACCTGTTTTCAGGCTTGAATAGACCATCGAAGCCGAAGTGTCGACGACAAGAAAGACCTGCAGTTCCCTTTCTTCGATGAATTCCTTGACGTACAGTCTGTCGTCAGCTGTTCTCGCCGTGACGTTCCAGTCAACGGAAGTGATGTCGTCTCCTGGTTCGTACTCCCTCACTTTGTTGAATTCGATCCCCAATCCCCTGAACGCACTGGTGTATTTTCCGCCGATGGCCGATTCGACGAGTTTTTTTGTTTTTATCTCGATGTTTCTTATTTTTCCGGCGATTCTTTTTTCGAGCGTCTTGTTCATGGCGTGGGAATTTTAGAAAGTATGGTCGAAATTATCTGGTCTGTTGTAATTTTTTCAGCTTCAGCTTCGTAAGTGATTATTATTCTGTGCCTGAGAACGTCCCGGGCGATCTCTTTGATGTCGTAATCGGAGACGTAACCTCTGCCTTCAATGAGGGCGAGGGCTTTCGCGGCTTTTATTATGTAAATGGACGCTCTGGGGGAAGCTCCGTATGATATCAGGCCGTTCAATTCGTTTAACTTGTATTTTGAGGGCCATCTCGAAGAGGCGACTATCCTGACGGCGTATTCTTTTATTGATTTTTCGACGTAGACTTTTTTTGTGAGATTCATGAGTTCTATTATTGTCTCTGAATTGACGACCGGTTCTATCACTATGTCGTCGGGCTGTGTCATACGGTCCAGGATTTCCAGTTCTTCTTCGGGAGTCGGGTAGTCAAGATTTATTTTGAGCATGAATCTGTCGACCTGAGCTTCCGGAAGAGGATAAGTCCCCTCCTGTTCGATAGGATTTTGGGTCGCCAGTACAAGAAAAGGCTTTGGTAAAGGGAAAGTCGTCTCGCCTATGGTCACCTGTCTTTCCTGCATTGCTTCGAGAAGGGCGCTCTGAACTTTGGCGGGAGCCCTGTTGATTTCGTCAGCCAGTATTATCTGGGCGAAGACGGGCCCCCTTTTTGTCGAAAAAGTGCCTTCTTTTGGATTGTAAACCAGCGTGCCAATTATGTCCGCAGGCAGAAGATCGGGAGTGAACTGAATTCTGTGAAAGATGGCTCTGACTGATTCCGCCAGAGTTGAAACAGTAAGAGTTTTGGCGAGGCCGGGCACGCCTTCTATCAATATGTGCCCGTCAGCCAAAAGGCAAACCAGTATCCTGTTTATCATCTTGTCCTGTCCAACTATTCTTTTCCTTATTGAAATAGTTATCTGGTCGATGATCTGGCGGTTCCGTTTGATTTTTTCTGTAATTTCTTTTATTTCACTCATGACAGTCTTTCTCCTTTGAAATTTTATTATGGCGAAGAATGTACCATTATATTATAATTACGATTCAGAATAATGCAATATTTCGGAATTTTAACTCTTTATCAAGCAAGAGAGAAAATGAATCTGCGAAAAAAATTTACCGTGCATGAAAATTTCGACGAAACTGGTTTTTTGAGTAAATTTCCATTGAGAGTGCTTTTTCCATTCATTCTGATGGCGTTCCTTTTCGTTATTTCGGTGTTTTCAGTCGATCTCGTACCGCGTTCTCTCTTCATTTTTGTGAGAGCGTCGGTAAAAGCGGGATTTTTTCTAACTGCAATTTCAGTTATTTATTTTTTAACTATCCAGCTTAAAAAAACGCTGATGTTCAAACTGCTGTCGGCGGTGTCCGCTCTTTCCGCCTTCGCATACCTGTATTACAAGTTTCTCAGATGAATTCCCTCATTTTAATTGTTTTATGTTCCGTCTCTCAGGTCTTCGCCAAAGGCGACCAGCTAAAAGTGATACTTGTCGCCGAATCAGCCGAAAGCAGAGAAAATCTTTACACGATTCAGAGTGACGGAACGATCATCCTTCCTGTCGTAGGCAGGATCATGGTCGAAGGACTGACGATCGAACAGGCACAGAATGAAATTTCCCGTTACCTGAGGGATATATACAGGGACCCGACGGTATATGTCATACCTGTCTGGAATATAACTATTCTGGGAGAAGTGAAATCTCCCGGGGTTTATGACGTCGAAGGATCTATAACCGCTTCCAGACTTCTGTCTCTTTCGGGAGGTCCGGCTCAGAGAGCGGATCTTGTAAGAGCAGCTTTGTACAGGGATGGAAATGAAATCCATCTGAATCTCAAAGAATGTCTCGCAATGTCGGGAACTGAAAAGGACGTGGAACTGAAATCAGGTGACGTGATATACGTACCCAAAGTCTGGTGGCCTTCCTGGACCGAATGGGGGACCATTATGACGACGATGACTTTCATGATAACTCTTTACAAACTTTCCCAATAAAAAGCGCATGCAGGAACCTGACGGTATAACTGAAAATGCTACAGAGCAGATAAATCTTTTTGACAACGCGTTGGTGAAATCAGCCGTGCGCTTCAGATGGCTTATATTTGTTGTCTTTTTGTTGTCACTTCTGATTTCCGTTTACTCGACTACTAAATCCGTAAACGTATACAGCGCCACAGCGGCGCTGAGGATAGACTATGAAATGTCTGTCGCCACTCAGAACCTGGGTCTTTGGGGAAACGTATTTCAGGGTTATTCCTACCACATAAATCCGATTAACGACAGAATAGCGCTTCTCAGTTCAAGGTCTGTCGCCGAAGGAGTTGTAAGAAAACTTAATAAAAACTTCATGTATAATACAACGGGTTTTGAACGGCCAAATGACGTCGGGATACATGTTCTATGGATGGCCGAGATTATTGAAACTGATTCTTTTTCTCTGAAAGTAAAAGAAAATGACTCCGCCGAAATAATCATGTTCGATTCGTCGGGGTCTCACACGACAGAAACCTTTCATTTAGGAGACACAATCAGGCTCGATTTAGTCTCTTTTACCTTGAGAACAGACGAAGGCGACACCGGAACAATTCACGTAAGGTTACTGCCCGTAAACGTTATGGCGGATGTTCTCAGGAGGCTGGTTTATATAACGAATGTGGAGGAAACAAACATACTGCTCGTAACCGTCAATCATTCAGATCCTGTAGAAGCGAGAAAAATGGCAAACGCTTTTGCGGGAGTCATGGTTGAATTCGACATTCAAAGCGGAAGACAAACGGCAAAGAATGTCAGGGAATTCATCGAAGGTCAATTGCTGATAACGAACAGCAGTCTGGAAAACGCCGAAAAGAATCTTAAAAAACTTCAGGAGGAATACGGCTGGCTTACGGCGCAGACAGAAAAAGTGAGAGTGGAACAACAGCTTTCGGAACTGATAAAGGCGAGAGTCAACACAATGATTGAAGTGAGGGTGCTTGAACAGAAAATCAGCGCTCTGAGGTCACAGCTTGAAGGGAACGGGGCTTTTAGCCTTTACGGTGAATCACAGGCAATCCCCGAATTAAGTTCAAATCCGACGCTTCGTTCAATTCAGGATCAGATAAACAATTACGAAATTCAGAAATCGGAACTTCTCGGAAAATACACTGAAAACCATCCTTCAGTAAGGCATCTCGATTCCGTAATAGAGTACCTCAAAAGACAAATTGCAGCAGAAACCCAGATCATGATGGAAACTTACGGCTCCGGTCCTGTAGATCCGGTATGGTCGGCTATAGTTAAAGATTACGTCCTGACCGAAGTCGAACTTGCGTCGTCGAGGGCGCGTTACTCCGCGCTGGAAAAAACCGTTTATTCGATTCAATCTGAACTTGAAAGCCTCCCCGGTGAAATAGCCGAATTTGAACGCGTTTACCGGATGGTCGAGGTGGAAAAACAGACGTACACAATGCTCCTTCAGAAACTTCAGGAGGCTAAAATTTCTGAAGCAACACAGGTTGGCAACTTATCTCTGATAGACAGCGCGATGACCCCTGTCAGGCCAATCGGCACCAAGAAGAAAAAAAACGTAATCATTGCGGGTTTTATAGGGGCGGTTCTGGGATTCGCCATTGCCTTCGCACTCGACAAGCTTGACACTACAATCCGTGATCCGGAAGAAATCGAAAATGTTCTGAAGATAAAACTTCTCGGCATCATTCCTTTCATTGCTGACGTTGAAAAGACCGGTCCGAAAATTCAGTTTGCTCCTGAAAAAGCCATTGAGAGAAGCCTGATCACTCATGTATCGCCGAAATCGCCGGTTTCGGAGGCCTACAGGACAGTCAGAACCAACATAACTTTCAGTTCGGTTGACAAGAAAGTAAAATCGATAACCGTGGTGAGCGCTTTGCCGAAAGAGGGAAAATCTACGACCGCAGCAAATATTGCCGTAGCGTTTGCCCAGCAGAACATAAAAACGGTTCTGATTGACACAGATATGAGAAAACCTGTTTTGCACAACGTTTTTTCGGCAGATAGAACGCCTGGTCTGGTTGATTACCTTTTCGGAATGAGAGAGATAGGTGAAATTATTAAACCCGCCGGAGTTGACAACCTGTTTCTTATACCATGCGGAACGATACCCCCCAATCCTTCCGAGGTAATCTCCTCGGAAAAAATGGATTTTTTAATTAATAACGAGCTGTCGGATTTCGGTTTTATTGTCTTTGATTCGCCTCCGATCCTTGCGGTGACGGACGCCGTAATACTGTCAAAAAAGACAAACGGAGCAATTCTTGTAATCCGTTCGGAAAAAACGGATAAAGACGCGGCAAAAGCGGCTCTGAAAGCGCTCAGAAACATCGGAGCTGATGTCAAAGGAGCTGTTTTCAACAACGTCGACATAACGGGAAAATACGGCTACGGTTATTATTACAAATATTATTATCAGTACCATTACGGACATGAAGGAGAGAAAAAGACCCGGACTGAAAAAAGTTTTAAAGAAAAAGTCAGGCGCTTCTTTTTTTGACTTTGAACTGGAACGGAAAAAGCGCTTATGATATATTGCTGTGTTCAGCGTTCAGAAAAATGGAAATCATGAAAGGAGAAAATATGAAAAAGGCGTTATTGGGCGCGGTAATGACCGCGGTAATTATTGGATCTTTTGCGTGTGAAAGCAGCGGATTGACAGCCCTCAAAGTTTATCTTCAGCAAAAAAGAATTCCCGAAGCCATAAGAGAAGGTGAAGCGGCAATTTCAATGGAACCCAACAATCCGGAACCGTATTACTGGACGGGTGTTGCCTACGTGGAAAAACAGGACTATGCAACAGCATGCCGTTACCTCGAAAAAGCCATGGACAGAGGACTTGATATTCAGGAAATAGAAAAGAGGGGCAAAGGCGAAGGTATCGATGCGTGGAACTTTTTTCAGGTGTTTCTGGCTGGAGGCGTCCAATCACTCGGAGAAAAGAAATACGATGAAGCCGCTTCTTTTTTGAAATACAGTATTGAGATGGAACCGGATTCGGCGACTCCTTATGCAATTTTGGGTTCGATTTTCAAGGAATCTGAACAGTTCGATTCAATGATGAAATACTATGATTACGCTCTCTCTCTGGACGCTGACAATTTCCCGGCTCTGAGAAATCTCGGACTTTATTACCTTACGGAAGTTAACGATTACGAAAACGCGATACAAACCTTTAACAACGCTCAGGTATTTCATGACACGTCGGCTTCGCTCAATTACTACCTGGGGCTTGCTTACATTCAAAACGCCAATAAACTCGGTTCTGAAGGCGACATCGAAGGCAGAACGGCAAACATGGACATGGCTGAAAAAGCCTTCGCGAAATCAGTTCAAATTGATCCTTCTTCGAGAATAAGCGAAATAGCCCTGTACAGGGGGATATGCCTTGTCAATCTTGAGAGATACGAGGATGCAATACCGGTGATCAATGAAGCGGTCGAATTACTTGAAGATACTGACCCCAACAAGGATAAACTTCTCTACAATCTCGGTTTGAGCTACAACAAACTGGGAAGGCACCAGGAAGCCGTCGATGCGATCACCCTGGCAATAGAGATCAAAGAAGAAGCAAAATACTACAACCTCAGGGCGGATAGCTACAACAACCTCGATATGAGGGATAAGGCTCAGGACGATCTCAGAAGGGCTCTGGAATTAGGCGATTGAGATAAATGAAAAGGAATTTATATCTTCTCGCCGTTTCAATTTTTTTGACGGGCTGTCTGAGCTTTTCGGGATATTGGGACAAGAGTCTCGGACTTGTAAGCGAAAGGAAATATTCCGAAGCGCTGACTACGATGGAAAAAGAAGTGTCGAAAAAGCCCGGCGATGCGGTTGTCAGATACAGGTACGCATTGATCCTGCATGCGAGCGGAAAATATCTGGAAGCGGCCTTTGAGGCGGACACTTCTTTTGCGCTGGGTCTTGGGGAAACCCAGGCTCGGAGAGATGCTGAAAAAGCCGGATTTTCAGTCGAAGCAATATACGCCGAAGCCGGTTTTCAATACCTCGGACAAAATCTTTTCGAAGACGCCGCGAGATGTTTTGTCGCTGCGGCGTCTGTATCCGGCGAGGCGTCTTATTATTACAATTTAGCCGGCTTTTCCATGCTGGAAGAGGATAACAATGTCCAGGCGGTCGTTTACCTGGAGAAGTCTCTCGAAGCGGACAACCTTTACGAAGAGGCGAGACAAAACTATTGTATCGCTCTTTTCAGATCGGGTGAATACGCTGAAGTGACGGCTTTTTTGAAAAATTACTCGTCTTTAAAACCGGCCGAGTATTACATGTTAGGAACTTCAATGCTGATGTCTCTTGACGAGGAAACGGTCCTGATAAACAAAGCTGAAATTGGATCCTGTTTGGATTTTGCGCTCGAAGACACCTCCTCCGAGATAAAAGCCTCGGCATTATACAACCGCGCGATGCTTGAAATGATGACCGGCGACAAGGAAAATGCGCTGAAATGCTTTTCTGAAGCGACGGTTTTGGACAGTACTTCATTTCTTCTGTATTTCAATTACGGTGTTATGCTTATGGAAAGCGGACTCTACACTCAGGCGAAAAATATTTTCACTCAAGCCATAGCGATAGACCCGTATAGCCCCGACGCATACACGAACAGGGCTATTTGCGAAGAAAAGCTCGGAGAAAGGGACAACGCGAAACTTGATTTCATAAGGGGAATGGAATTAAGGAAAGAATAATAAAACTGTCAGCTGTTCTTGTTTTTTCAGCCGTCTTTTTTTCCTGCGGCTACAGGGCTTATTTCAACACGTACTACAACGCGAAGAAATACTACGGTGCGGCGCTGAGACTTAGACAAAGCGCCGCTTTGTCAGGCAGAGACACCCTCCTTGTGGGTATCATTGAACTCGATTCGGCGATAATAAGATGCGGAAAAATAGTGAAGTACAATTCCTCAAGTCCGTTCGTTGATGACGCGCTTTACATGATGGGAAATGCATTTCTGCTCAAAGGCGAGTATCAGATGGCCATAAGGAAATTCCAGGAAATCGTGCAATTCTATCCCGGCAGTTCTTTTCACGCGATGGCGCTTCTGAAGACTGGTGTGGCTTACACGCTGAAAGGCGAGTACGAAAACGCGCTCAGTTATTTTATCAAGGCATACATGACCGGAGACAGGCATGTTATGCCCGAAGCGCTTTACAACGAGATAAAAGTTTACGTTTTGTCGGGAGAACATTCTATAGCAGTTTCGAAGATTTCTGAGTTCAAGGATAAATATCCAAGAAGCTCTTTTTACCTGCCCGTTCTTCTTGAAGAATCGGAAATATATTTTAAAAATGAGGACTGGACCCAGTTGTTTCTTTTGCAACAGCAGATACACGAAGTTCTTGACGAAAAGAATTTTCCTCTTTACTACAGGACAAATTTGAGATTCGCCCAGGCGCTGAGACACCTCGACAGAACCGACGAAGCGATAGAAGTTCTCCAATCTCTCAGATCGCGCATGACGACAGGTTCGAACGACGCTGAAGTTGCGATTGAAATTGCGCAATGCCTTAGAGAAAAAGGCGAATATCAGCAGGCAATTTCTATGTACGACGAAATTGTAAAAACATACGCCAGGACAAGAGAAGCCGCCAAGGCGTTGTACCTTTCGGCGGAAATATACGAAGAAGACCTTTTCGATCTTGCAAAAGCCAAGGAGCTTTATGATCAGGCGAGGCTTTCGAATCCTGATGATCTGACGGCTTCACTCTCGATGAGAAGAGCTCTTTCACTCGAAAGGATTTTCGTTTACGAAGCTCAGGCGGAGACAATGACGGGCGAAGGAAAAGACAAAATAGAATTTTTTCTCGCAGAGCTTTACAACTTCGAACTCAACAATTCCGAAATAGGCGAACAGAAATTTTTGGGCATCATTGTCAATTATCCTGAATCCGAATATTATCCGAAAGCCCTGCTTATGTATGCGAATATCCTGAGAGAAAAAGGGGATTATTCAAAATCGGATTCGATATACAGATCTGTGATCGAGTTTTTTCCGTCAACCGATTATTCTCAATACGCTTTTGGAAAACTCGGATATGCGGACACGAGCGGTACTGAAGAATAAAAATAGAGCGTCGGAAAAAACCTGGCATCTCGTTTTCGAAATGCAAGGTCTGACTCAGATCCTTCCCGGGCATTTTTTTATGATAAAAATCGATGAAAACTTCGGATTCAGGCATCCGTTTTCTGTTCACAGGTATTCCGGCGAACAGATAGAGTTTCTCGTCGAAGAAAGAGGAGCCTTCAGTGCATCTCTCGCGCGTCTTGAGGAGGGGAAAACCGCCGACTTGACTGGACCCCTGGGCAACGGTTTCAATCCTGATCGCGGACAGAAAATCCTGGCTGTCGGAGGAGGTATTGGATGCGCCCCTCTGGCAGTTTTCGAAAGCTGTGGTTTTAACGCGAGGTATCTTGTAGGGGCCAAAAATTCAATGTCCGTTCCAGGTTATAACCTGCCGCCAGGGAAAACTCTCGTTGTAACGGAAGACGGAAGCCAGGGAGGAAAAGGCCTCGTGACGGATAATTTTAGTAAATACAGAAATCCTGAGGAAATTGTTTTCGCGTGCGGACCCCCGGTCATGCTCGAAAAACTGGCCGGAATCTGCAGAGAAAAGAAAATAGATTCCTATTTTTGTCTTGAAGCATACATGGTATGCGGAATAGGAGCATGCGCCGGTTGTGTGTCCCCTCTTCTGAAAGAGCGCAAAAAAGTCTGTGCTGAAGGGCCTGTTTTCAGGCTAGAGGATCTGAATTGAAAGAATCGGCCCTGTTGCTGAGGGGAGTAAAATTCAGTCCACCTGTATTTTTGGCTTCAGGCACGGCAGGCAACGGACCTGAACTGGAAGGTTTGACTGATTTTTCATTCGTCGGAGCCGTAATCACGAAAGCAGTGACCCCAGAACCGAGAGAGGGAAATCCCCCTCCGAGGCTTGCAGTATGTCATTCCGGACTTGTCAACTCAATAGGTCTTGCCAACCCGGGCCTGGAAATTTTCAGAAATGAAATTCTTCCCGGACTCAAGGATTTTCCTGTCAAAATAGTAGTCAACGTCGCCGGCGAAGAAACTGAAGATTATGTCGAAGTCGTTGAGAAACTGAACGAAAGCGAAACAGTTGCGGCTTTTGAGATAAATATCAGCTGTCCGAACGTTAAAAAAGGCGGCATTTCTTTCGGAAAAGACAAAGAGTCCGCGAAACAGTTGATTGACTCAGTGAGAAAAGCCACTGAAAAACCTCTCATACTCAAACTCACTCCCCAGGGCGACGCGTACACTCAGATAGCCAGGACGGCTGAAGACACCGGCATTGACGCGTTGTCTTTTGTAAATACTTTTCCCGCAATGCTATTCGACACTGAAAAAAGAACTTTTGCCATAGGCAACAAAACCGGCGGACTTAGCGGACCTGCCATAAAACCGCTCGCGCTCTATGCCGTTTATTGTCTGAGGCAATCAACTTCACTTCCGATAATAGGCGGCGGAGGCATCACGGATTACAATGACGCGGTCGAGTTTTTTCTCGCCGGAGTCGACGCCATATCCCTTGGAACAGTTTTGTTTTCAGATCCTGATTCTCCTAAAAAAATTTTTAATGGATTGAAAAAATACTGTTCAAGACATGGATTAAAATCGTTAAATGATATAAAATTGGAACATGAATAAAATCATAATTTTCACACTCGTTGCCTCAGTGCTTGCGGCGGCCGGATGCGCGACCGCCATGTTCAATTCGTCGACAACGCATATAAACAGGGAAAACGGATTAAATCAGCATGTTGAAACAGACGACAGGGACACGTCTTCCGGTCAAAATGACAGAACGGACACAGACAATTCGACGACCGGATACGCGACTTACTACGGAGAAGCTTTTCACGGTAAAAGGACGGCGAGCGGCGAAACTTTCAACATGTACGCTTTAACGGCCGCCCACAGAACCCTTCCTTTCGGAACTTTGGTGAGAGTGACCAACTTGGAAAATTCAAAGAGCGTCGTCGTCAGAATCAACGACAGAGGACCTGTGGACGAGAGTATAATAATCGATCTCAGTTACGAGTCAGCTAGGAGAATCGACCTGCTTTCCAAAGGCAGAGTCAAAATTGAGATTCTTAGATGATCGAATTCATATTTCCGCTGGATTTTGACAGTTTACAAGAAGCTGAAAAATGGGTCGGAGTTTTGGACGATTCCGTCGATGTTTACAAAGTCGGGCTTCAGCTTTTCAGCCGTGAAGGTCCCGATGCGGTCAAAAAATTTATTTCGCAGAAAAAGAAAGTTTTTCTCGACTTAAAACTTCACGACATACCGAACACCGTCGGAAAAGCGGCGGAGGCAGCCGCGGCTTTTGGAGTAAAATATCTGACGGCTCATTCTTCCGGCGGCAGAGAGATGATCAGGGTCGCTTCTGAAGCGATTTCGGGATCGAAGACAAAGCTTCTCGCTATTACAATTTTGACGAGTATTGACGATAAATCTTTCAAAGAGTGCTTTTCCGGAACAGGGAATATTAAAGAGCACGCTTTGAAGCTTTCTGATGCCGCCCGGGAATCCGGCGCGGACGGCGTTGTTTGTTCGGTGGGAGAAGCTGCCTTTTTGCGGGAACGCCACGGCGAAGATTTTCTTATAATAACTCCCGGAATAAGATTGACGGAAACTTCCGACGATCAGCGCAGAGCCTACGGGCCAAAAGAAGCAAAACTTGCCAAAGTGAACGGCATTGTCATGGGAAGACCCGTAATCAAGTCGCCCGATCCGCGCGCGTTCGTAGAAAGCATAAAGGAGATTTTGAATTGATCAAAGAGAACATTGAAAAGAGCACCGAAGAGATTCTGCGCGATCTCGGTGTTGTTAAAAAGGGTCACTTCGTTCTGACTTCGGGAAGGCATTCTTCATTTTATTTTGAAAAATTCAGGATTCTCGAAAAACCAGAGATGACCTCGATCCTGTGCAGAAGGATCGCCGAGATGATAATAAAAGAACATTCAGGAGACATTGACATTGTTTGCGGTCCCGCGACGGGAGGAATGATACTCGCATTCGAAGTTGCAAAAACACTCCGTTTGGGCTGTGTGTATCTTGAGAAGAATGGTGATGAATTCTGCCTTCTGAGGGGCATGAAAATACCTCAGGGAGCGAGAACTGTAATAGTTGACGATGTCCTGACGACTGGAAAATCGATCCAGGCGGCTGAGAAAGCGGTAATAAATGCCGGCGGAATAATTGTTCTCAACGCAGTAATGATTGACAGGAGAAAAAACAAAACTTCCGAATCCCCGATATTAGCTCTTCACAGCGCCCAGGGCGAAGATTACGCGCCCGAAGAATGTCCCCAGTGTGCGGCCAATGTTCCGCTTCTAAATCCAAAAACCGGAGAAGAGATTTTAAGGAGGTGACGATGTCCGGGCATTCCAAGTGGAGCACGATAAAGAGGAAAAAAGAAAAAATCGATGCCAAGAAGGGCAAGATTTTTACAAAACTGATAAAGGAAATAACTCTGGCGGCAAGAGAAGGCGGCGGCGATCAGAACGGCAACGCCAGACTGAGAACGGCCGTCATCGCGGCGAAAAGCGCGAACATGCCCCAGGACAATATTGACAGGGCAATAAAAAAAGGAACTGGCGAAATGCCCGGTGTGGTGTATGAAGAGGTCTTGTATGAAGGATACGGACCTGAGGGAGTCGCGGTCCTTGTAGAAACTGCCACAGACAATAAAAACAGGACATCTTCCGAACTGAAGCACCTGTTTACAAAATACGGCGGAAACCTAGGTTCGCCGAACTGCGTCGCATGGATGTTTGTCAGAAAAGGGATAATTGAAATAGATTCTTCGGGTCTGGACGAGGACAAAACCATGGAGGCGGCTCTCGACGCGGGAGCCGAAGATTTTCAACCCGCTGAAAACTCGTATTTCATATACACCTCGTTCGAGAGTTTCAATTCCGTCAGGGAAAAAATTGATAAAACATTCCGCGTATTGTCGGCAAAAATAGCATGGATTTCTGACAATCCCGTAAAAATCCCGAATCAGGAAAAAGCTCAAAAAATCTTGAAATTCATGGACAGTATTGAAGATCAGGACGACGTTCAAAACGTCCACGCCAATTTCGACATATCTGACGAGATTCTCGGAGCGCTGGAAAATCAGTGATTGTCATGGGGATAGACCCCGGTCTCACCGTTACGGGTTACGGTCTCGTTTTTTCTGACGGAAACAGACTCGGACTGGAAAATTGCGGCATGATAAGAACGAAACCTGACGATTCCCTGGGTAACAGGCTCAGACTGATACGGGAGGGTTTGTCAACTGTAATTGACGGATCGAAAGTCACTGAAGCCGCGTGCGAAACTGTTTTCCTGTCAAAAAATTTTCGTTCGTCCATGATGATGTCACACGCGAGGGGAGTGATATTCGAGCTTTTTGCTGAGAAGAAAATAAGCGTTTTCGAATACAGCCCTCGGGAGATAAAAAAATCGCTCACTGGAAACGGAAACGCCGGAAAAGAACAGGTCAAGTACATGGTGAAAAGCATTTTAGGCGAAATAGACGAATATGCTTTTGACGTATTCGACGCCATAGCAATCGCTTTGACTCACATAAACAAGAGGTCTTTTTGCAGTGATTGAATTTTTAAAGGGGAAGCTCCTAAAAAAGACTCCTGCTTTCGCTGTTCTTGAAATACAGGGCATCGGATACAAAGTCCTTACCTCAGTCACTTCATTTGAAAGCCTTCCGGAAGAGGGATCGGAAGCCTTTTTGTGGACAAAACTGTGCTTCTCGGCCTCGCAGGGCAGGGAGAACATAGAGATGTACGGTTTTTTTTCACAAAATGAAAGAGAGTTGTTTTCTCTCCTGACTACAGTAAAAGGAATCGGTCCAAAGATGGCACTTTCCATGCTTTCGGCATCCAATCCCGACAGATTGAGAGAAGCCATTGGTTCAGAAGAACTCGGTTTTCTGGAGACGCTCAAAGGAATCGGGAAAAAAACCGCTCAGAGGATGATAATTGAACTGAAAGATAAAATTCAGGGAGGAAAAACCGCGAAATTCGAGTCTTCTTCGTCAGAAGACGCCGTCAACGCGTTGGTTACACTGGGTTATTCGAGAATCGCCGCGTACAAGGCCGTCGCATCGGTTGTTTCGAAAGAACCCGGAATAGACGTCGAAGAGCTCATTAGAAAAAGCCTGGCGAAAATATGAAAGAAAACACCGATCCAAAAGTTCAGGAAGGCGACAGAAAGACAGAACAGCTTATAAGACCGCAGACTTTCGAAGAATTTCCGGGCCAGGAAGACCTGAAAAAGAACCTTAAAATTGCAATAAGCGCCGCTAAAGGCAGGGAAGAAGCGGTTGAGCATACCCTTTTTGTCGGCCCTCCGGGGCTTGGTAAAACGACTCTGGCGAACATCGTGTCCAGGGAAATGGGAGTGAAGTTCTTTTCAACTTCGGGGCCGGTGCTTGACAAAGCGGGAGATCTTGCCGGAATTCTGACGAACCTTTCTTTCAGAGACGTTCTTTTCATTGACGAGATACACAGAATGAACAAAATAGTCGAGGAATACCTTTATTCAGCGATGGAGGATTTTGCTCTGGACATAATTATTGATTCAGGACCTGCGGCGCGAACTATAAAAATAAGACTCAAACCTTTTACTCTGATTGGGGCTACAACGAGAACCGGGCTTTTGACGCCTCCTCTCAGGGCCAGATTCGGGATGACTTTCAGGCTCGATTATTACGACGTGCGGGAGCTCTCGACTATAATCGAAAGATCTTCATCCATACTCGGCATTGAAATTGACAGGGAAGCGGCAGTGGAAATAGCAAAAAGATCGCGCGGCACGCCGAGAGTAGCAAACAGGCTCCTGAGGAGGGTCAGAGATTGGTCGCAGGTGAGCAAGGAGAACAGAATTTCAGTCAAAAGAACCTGTCAGGCTCTGGACAACCACGGCATTGACTCGCTCGGACTTGAAAAAATAGACAGGGACATCCTCGAAACAATTATAAAGAAATTTGAAGGAGGGCCGGTCGGCCTTTCAACTCTCGCGCTCGCTCTCGGCGAAAGCGACGACACGATTGAAGAGGTTTACGAACCTTTTTTGATTAAAAAAGGCATGATAAAAAGAACGCCGAGAGGCAGAATGGCCACATCGGCGGCGTATTCCTACGTTGGAGTCAAAATTGACGGCAGATTGTTCGATGAAAACTGAGGTTTTCAAACTTGCTGAGTTCCCCGGCAGAAATCCGGCTTACAGGCTGATGAACGCCCTGAGCGCCGAATTGATAGCTTCTTCTGTCGAAAATCCCGAAGCGGCAGACGGTATTTACTCGGTATATGTCAGCGTCAAAGACAAGGTCAAGGCGAGAAGAACACTGAAAAAATTCATTTCAAGTGGTTCACTATAAAGCCGAAGATTTCAATTACGAGCTTCCTCCGGAAAGAATAGCCCAGTTTCCTCTTGAAAAAAGAGACGCTTCTAAAATGCTCGTCGTCTCTAAATCCGAAAACTCTATATCCCGCGATTATTTGGTTTCTGATCTTCCTTCATTTTTATCAAAAGGCGACGTTCTCGTTATGAACAACACTAAAGTCGTATCGGCGAGACTTCTGGGCAGAAAAAAAGCCACGGGCGGAGCGGCGGAGATATTTCTGACAGAGAAAACTTCCGAAAAAAATGTTTTCAACTCCCTTGTCAAGCCGTCGAAGAGAATAAGAGTGAATGACCTGATAAAATTAGACAACTCTGACACTGAAATCCTCATCGAAACCCGAAGAGAAGGTTCTTTCAGAACAGTGAGATTCATCACTGAAAAGGAGATTTCCTGGGAAGAGATAGACAAAATCGGCGGAACTCCTCTTCCGCCGTATATAAAAAGAAAAGCCGAGAATTCTGACAAAGAAAGGTATCAGACAATTTACGCCGGCGTTCCGGGAGCTGTGGCCGCGCCGACTGCCGGCCTTCACATAACCGAAGAAATCCTCGAAAATCTAGAGGAAAAAGGCGTTGAAGCCGTTTATCTTTTACTGCACGTCGGTCCCGGGACATTCGCGTATCTTTCTGAAGACCTTAAAAAACACAGAATGCACGCCGAATATTACGAACTGCCGGAAATTGCTGCTGAAAAAATAAATACGGCTAAAAAAAAGGGAGGGAGGATTTTCGCCGTGGGAACGACGACAGTCAGAGTTTTGGAATCCTGCGCCGAATCGAGGGGATTAGTAGGAAAGTCGAGCGGGTGGACAAGTATTTTTATATACCCGCCTTACGAATTCAAAACCGTTGACGGTCTACTTACTAATTTTCATCTTCCAAAAACTTCTCTTTTGTGCCTGGTTTCGGCGTTTGCCGGCAGGGAAAACATATTGCGTTCATACAGGAAAGCGCTGGACAGCGGTTACCGCTTCGCTTCTTACGGGGACGCCATGCTCATTCTTCCCTGAACTCGTGCCTTTTCGATATTTCTTGACAAAAAGATTAAATGAGATAGAATTTTAACCTGCACTGCTCGGTAGCTCAATTGGCAGAGCGGGTGGCTGTTAACCACTAGGTCGTGGGTTCGAGTCCCACCCGAGCAGCCAGTTTGTATAAAAGGCAGAACTTCAATATTTGAGGTTCTGCCTATCTTGTTTAATATCGGTATGTTGTAAAATATTTCAACAACAGGGTGGTTAACAAAAAGACAATACTTTTTGTACAATATTTAAAACAAATATTACCTATAAGATTATACCGTATAAACGAAGATACTCTGGTCAAAAAATTTATTATTATATCCACCTTTTCACTTATTAGAAATAATTATTCTTTTTATCATCTGTGATACCGTTGAATTCGCATTGATATAAACTAGTTCAACATCGGAATGTTTATTTTGAAATACACGAAATATCTCATCAGTAAAAGCTTGTCCTATTGTTTCGACTCCCTTAAAGTCGAATATAACAACTCTAAATCGATCAATACGTGCTAATAGCCTTTTGGCCTGTGAACGGGAGACTAGTTTATCATCGCCATATTGTGCTAAGCGAACGGGAACGATTGTTTTTGAAAATCCCAAATCGTCATCTGATGTGAATTGATTAAAGACCTTTTTAAGAGTTCGAGATGTATGATTATGCAAAAGCATAAAAACTGTTGTTCCTGAAGAAAATTTATCAAGTTCAAGTATCCAATCTTCCTCGTTACCATATTTATGTGAGAAATAAACACCTCCGGATAAAATAATAAAATCATCAAACATTCTGGAAGTAAAAAAAATACCTTCTCCAGTATGGTTTGCTGGATCTGTAGTCAGTTTACCTTTTGACAATTCCAAAATCGCATGGCGTTCATCAAGAAGATTTAATTCAGTTTGAATTTTCCTGAATATCCCAATCCCGTTATCTGATAATATCATTTCTGTGCCTGCCGCTGTTTTTGTAAGTTGTATGTAAATCAAAGTACCTGCAGAATGATCGATTGCATTATTAAACATCTCCGTAAATCCATAATGCCAAATATCAATAATATTCCCAGGCAGGTTACCTAGAGATGGTAATATATCTGTTCTCCAGACAACATCTTCTGCCAGCCCTGGAACAATCTGAAATGTTTTATCCCATTGATCCAAGGAGCGTAGTTTATATGTTCTGCTACGCGTGCTTCCTTGAACCGAAACAATTCCTTCAAGGACAAGATTTTGTATATGTTTATTAACTGCTTGGCGGGAGACATTGAATTTTCTGGCTGTTAACTTAGCAATATTTTTTGGATATTTCTCTACATTCTCTATAATAAATCGACGGACCTGCTCACCTCTAGCTCGAACTTTCAATTTGTATCCTTTCATTAAAACTCTTTTGTCAATGTAATCGCTTCATATTGTCAACTTATTTATTTTTATTGTCAACCACATTATAAAATAATAGGGAATTTAACTGACTGTGCTTGAGTTATAATCAAAAGTTGTGGATGAGATAAAAAAAGAGCAAATCCTCCTGTAAAATGTTGGTACCACACCAGCAACAAAAGGAGATGCTCTATGAAGGATTATACCACAAAAATTCAACAAGATAAAGATACATACAGTTGGTCTGTACTGGAAAAAGTTTTGAGAGAAGGAGCTCAACGGATGTTGATCCAGGCCATTGAAAACGAGATAGACGAATTTATTGAAAAACACTCAAAGAGAGTCGATGAGAAAGGCCGTAGGATAGTCGTGAGGAACGGATATTATCCGGAGAGAAAAATTATTACAGGCTTGGGTCCATTCAATGTGAAAGCGCCTCGGGTAGACGACAGAAAACTTGATCAGGGGACGGAAGAACGATTCACTAGCGCCATCCTGCCCCGATATCTCCGAAAGATTCCAAGTGTCGATAACCTGATTCCGGTGCTCTACCTGAAGGGAATATCTACCAATGGATTTCAGGATGCCTTGGCATCAATTTTAGGAGAGGGTGCTAAAGGTTTGTCAGCGACCAATATAGTCCGTCTGAAAAAGAGTTGGGAAAACGATTTCCTGATTTGGTCAAAACGAGATCTAAGCAAAAATAAATATGCCTATATTTGGGCTGATGGCATCTATTTCAATGTCCGGCTGGAAAGTGAACGAAGCTGCATCCTGGTTATTATGGGGGCTGACAGCTCTGGAAACAAGGAATTACTGGCAGTTAACGACGGGTATCGGGAAAGTACGGAAAGCTGGAAAGAAATGCTTTTGGGGCTCAAAAAACAAGGAATGCAGGTTGATCCAAAGCTTGCGATCGGTGACGGGGCATTGGGTTTCTGGAAAGCTCTTGATGAGGTGTTCCCTGAAACAAAACGGCAGCGGTGTTGGGTGCATAAAACCGCAAACATTCTTGACAAAATGACGAAGAGTGTTCAATCAAAGGCTAAGTTCATGATTCAGGAAATGTACATGGCTGATACGGAGGAAAATGCACTGAAAGCGTTTGATGTACAACGGCATGTTAATTTACGAGTCGTGCGGCATGTATATTTACGAATAAAAAGCGGATTATCCCAAAAAGGTTGCATCAATAAAAGGAATGGGGCATCTTCAGTCTTTACTCTAAAAAAGGAAAAAAGATGCCCCGAGAAACATTTACGCTGGATTGTATCATGTTCATGAAAGAAAAAGGAAGATCAAATTGTTCAATAGCCATTGAATTTTGCGGCTGAAGACATTAAAAATTCGCTGTTTCAAAAAAAATCAAATTCCTGTAAAATATCCGAAAAAGGAAGGACTTTGTCTTTAAGAACCAGAACGCATTTGATTATTGCGGCAATAGCACTGTTGCTGGCTCTTTTGATTTTTATCACTGATTT
>JAFGSQ010000018.1 GCA_016934535.1 candidate division WOR-3 bacterium | reverse complement strand
GTAGGTGGTATTCTTGGTAATCCGCCAAAGATTCTTCGTTCAACAGACATGGGAATGACGTGGACGAAAATTAGTAATCCGGCAAATTCAAGTCTATTAAAAACAATCTATAAATCCGGAATTTTTTACACTGTCGGACACTGCGGAAGCATATTGAAATCCATTGATAACGGTATCACTTGGATAAAAATCGACAATTCAATAACGGTCAATGATCTTTTTGCAATTGATTTTCCTCAAAATGGAAACATCGGTTACGCATCAGGAAAACTTGGTACTGTGTTGAAAAGCACAAATTCAGGTTCAACTTGGACTCTTCAAACAACGCCAGTTAACAGTATTTTATTTGGGATATCATTTTTTGACGGCACTTACGGTATTGCAGTCGGAGGGGAGCCTTCTGATCCTTCAGGTTATATAATCTACACAACAAATGCAGGCCAAAATTGGTGTTTGGCCAACGTAAATTTAAACACTGTGATGTATGACGTAGAATATGTTAGCTTCAACAATGCGGTGGCAGTCGGAAGTAATGGCACTATTATGAAATCCACTGATCATGGATATAATTGGAAGAAAGTAAATTTAGATAATCCGATTTCGAATCATTTGAGAAGAATTTGTTTTGTTGACAATAACAATGGTTTTATTTGTGGAACTGACGGCATCTTTCTTAAGACAGAAGACGGCGGAGATAGTTGGAGTCAAATTCAAACCGGTTTAAGTATTTTACACGTAATGGATTTTTGCACTCCCTCCGTTGGTGTTGTCGGTAATGTAGACGAAGATATTTACAAAACCACTAATGGCGGAAAAACATGGCAGTTAATTCTCGAAAAGGAAGAAATATATAACCTGAAGCAAGTTGCCATGCCAAATCAAAATGTGATAATTGTTGAATACATTTATGGCGCTCAGGGTTATGTACCGCCAAGCCTAACGCACAAATTTTATTGCTCATATGACGGCGGTGCTTCATGGGTTGATTATGATTGCCCTGTCAATTGGCCGCTTGATTTCTTTTATAACCCTGTAAATAACACAATGATTACTTGTGGGTATTTCGGAGAGATAAGATATAAAAATGACTTTCTAAATACAGATTATATTTCAACATCCGATACTTATGAATCTCTAACTTCTCAAATTCCAAATACTGGAGATGACATTAGGTTGATTTACAATTCTATGTCGGAAAAGTACATTATTAATGTATTCAATAGTTCTAACAAACATTATTCGTACAATATTTTTGACCTTTCAGGAAGAATTATCACCAATGCAAACGGGTCAATAACGTCAGACAATCAATCAATACAACTGAATACAGAAAATCTTTCCTCAGGTTCCTTTTTCCTTGTTTTCAATGTGGGTAATCACTCAATTAATAGAAAATTCACTATAGTAAGATAGTCTAAATGAATTCATAAATTGATATAGCAGGGCTATCAAGGGATTAATACTATTATAAAGTTATTGAATAAAGTTACTTATTGTACGGTGATTTCAAATCCTTTCCCTGATAATTATCAGGGAAAGGATTATTAATATTTTATTTCCAGCGCATTTGTACCAACGGTTTATTTTGTAACCAAAATAATACCGATATTTTTAATTTTTGATTAAAAAATCTTATTCGCGTTCATTCGTGTAACGATATTTTGAATTTACAATTCAAAAATCGGGTTCGCGGTTAATTCTTTTTTTTTTAGCGATATTTTGAATCTTCGATTCAAAAATTGGATCCAGTTTTTTTTGTATTACGGTTTATTTTGTACCCAAAATAATACCGAAAATACTGATGATATTTTGAATTTATAATTCAAAAATCGGATTCGCGGTTATAGTTCTAATTCTTAACTTCGTGTAGCTTTCTTATTTGCTATAGGCAAAAAAGAAAGCCTTCGTGGTAAATTGTTTTATTTCTTTGAATAAACTAAGTAAAAGAAAATACAGAAAAGAGACATCAACCACGAAGGTCATTAATCCGGCGGGACTATTAAGCACTGAGTCCATGTTTTATGGTCCGGGTTTTCCAGCGCCTGTAAGGTGTAATTGTCTTATATATTTTAATTTGATTTTCCGAATATCTTGCTTTTAAAAATTTTTAGTATAATATATCGAAGTGAAATTCAAAGACATTCTGAATAAGAATTTTGTAATACTCGATTTGGAAGTAGAATCGCGAGAGGAATTATTCCGTTATTTTGCAAAATTTATATTCTCAAAAAATATAATCAAAGATAAAGAAAAATTCTTCGACGAGTTGACTGACCGTGAGAAAAAAGGTTCCACGGCAATCGGAAAAGGAATTGCATTGCCGCACGCCAGATTGTCCGGTCTCAAAAGAAGTTACATAGTCATAGCAAGGTTAAAAAAAGGTATTTCATTTAACGGCATAGACGAGAAACTCGTAAAACTTGTCGTACTGATCATATCACCTGAGGATAAACCCGAGGAATACCTGGAAAATCTCTCGGGAATCGCCAGTGTCCTGCACCGTGAAGAGACAATTAACAATCTTATGAAAGCGAAAGATCCGGCTTCCGTCATTTCAACAATTATCAGCCGTCCAAAAGAACATTTTTTAAAAAAAAACCTGAAACTTATCTATTTTATAGGGACAATTATAGCTATTTTTGTATTATTCGGCCTGTTAATGCCGATAATTAAAATTCCTATAAGTGACAGAGCTTTTGCAAGCGGAGACTTTAAGTTCAATGAGTCCGTTTGGGTCACAAAACAGATATGGGCGTCGGGGATATTTTTTTCCACGGTCATTGGAACGCTTCTTTTTTGGCATTACAGGGTTGCGATTGCCGCTTTCGGATTGAGCTTTCTTCTGCTGAGCGGCACAATGGATTTGGCTACGACAGTGGAGTTTATGAGTATTCCGACAATCCTTTTTATAATATCAATGATGATAGTAGTGGCGTGGCTCGACCATTTAGGGATTTTTAAGTTTTTTGTTTCTTTTATAATAAAAAAAGTTGGGTTTTATCCGAGAAAAATATTTTTAATTCTTATGCTTTTGTCTGTAATTTTGGGAGGTTTAACCGGTGAAGTCACCGGCATACTGGTTGTAGTCACAATAGCCTTGTCATTGACGAGCAAAATGAATTTGCCGCCTTTTCCATTTGTAATAAGTCTCATTTTCGCAACAAATATAGGCTCGGCACTGACTTTAGTTGGAAATCCAATAGGAATATACATAGCTTTTTCAGGAGGGCTGTCATTTGAAGATTTCTTAAGATGGGCGACTCCATTGTCAATTATTGCTACAGTTGTCATATCCCTGTTTCTGCTTTTATTGTTCAGGAAATCCATACCGGCTCGCGCAAAATCGTCTTCAGCGGATACGAATCAGAATGGGGATAAAAGCATAAACCCGTGGGACAGTGTCGAAAATAAAAAGAAAATGAAAATAGGAGGACTGCTTTTTATACTTTTGATATTGCTAATAGGTTTTTCCAAAAGAATTGATACAATATTGAACCTTCTTCCAAATACAACGCTTGTAGCTGTGCCTCTGGCTTTTGCCGGAGTCATTGTCTTTATTGAAGGAAAACGCGGGAAAATGTTAATAACCGAAGGCGTAGATTGGTGGACAATACTGTTTTTTATGTTTCTTTTTGCTAAAGCCGCCTGCCTCGAATACACGGGCGTTACGACAAAACTTGCCTATCAAATCGCCGCTGTTTCCCAAAACATTCAAATAGGTAACATTCTAAATCCGCAGAATGCCGTCACTGCGACAGCGCTTGTCATAATTACTATATCTACCGCGCTGGCTTCGGGTTTTGTTGACAATCTTCCCATAATCGCGGCTCTTGTTCCTGTCGTTAAAGGTTTGAAAATAATCGGTCTTTCACATACCGGAATACTGTGGTGGGGACTGCTGTTTGGAGGCTGTTTGGGCGGTAACCTTACAATGATTGGCTCCAGCGCGAACATGGTCGCTTTATCAGTTTATGAAAAATTCGAAGGCAAGATTATCAATTTCAGTACCTGGCTTAAGTATGGTTTACCTGTTGTTTTGTTTTCACTTATACTGATTTTGTTTTTGCTGATTCTGCAAATTGGAGCGTCTCCCTGATGTATTTGAAATTGATTGCCATAATCTTTGAAAAAATACTTTCGCAGAAAACAATAAATTCTCTCGTCGAATTTGCAAAATTAAATTGTGCGGAAACTTACGTTTTTTCGGTGATTGAAAAAAGAATTATAGACAATATAATTCAGCAAAACGGCAGAAAAAGAGAGGCCATTCAGGAGGAGCAAGTAGGAAAAAGGTGGTTTGAAGCTTACGAAATTGAAGAAATTTTTAAATCAAAAGGGTTGTTTATCAATCTGAGTGTTGCCGAAATCGAAACCGATGATGATTTAGCGGGGATAATTAATAAGACCAAAGGCGATCTTTTGATTTTATGCGAACCTGATGAAACAGAAATTAAAAATATTATAAAGCTTTTTCCCAGCCTGGATATGCCGGTTTTATTATTTCACTGAGAATGTCATTTTACACTGGTTGGAAAACGTAAAAATTTTGGGAACCGATTTTCAATCAGAAGATTGAAATGAGTCTGCGGACAAAGGATCAGACTCGTCCAAGGTTATGTTTATGGATATACATTGGCCTGAATAGACAAGATCCCATATTACGCTAGTCCACAGTTCGTAAGCGCATTCCTTTAGATGCAGTCCCTCGACAGTCAATTCTCTTTTAATTTTTCCGGTGGAATCTGCAAAAATTCCGTGAAGGTCTATGTAATACACGGATTTTTCAGAGTCGAGGCTGTCGACTATTTCTTTCAAAAGACCGTTTAACGAGTCTATTGCCGGATTAAGACGCGAGTAAACACCTCCTGTAGGGAGGATACTGTGCACGAACAACGTGACATCGGGAAGAGAGTCGTAAATCGTTTTTACTAAAAGTCTGTACCCGTCAGCTATTTCGGCAACTGATTTGTACCTGTCGCCTATGTCGTTTATTCCTATCATCATGAAAATTTTGGAAGGTTTCAATTTGAAACAGGATTCCCTCAAGCGCTTTAAAATTCCGCCTTCACGGCCGATACCTATTCTGTCGCCGGTAATTCCCCTGTTGTAGACCGCCACACCGGGAAAATATCTGTTTACCTGGTAAGCCTCGATAATGGAGTTTCCTAAAAAAACTATTCCACCCTGAGAAACAGAGTCGTTCTCGCTTCTGAAGCGGATTATCCTCTGCCAGAAAAGATTTTTCTGGTTTTGATTGACGAACACGTTGCCTGAATCGTCCGATATGTCTGAAATCGAAGCTCTTAAAAATACGAGAATGAAGATCAGGCTAATCTTCAAAAGTGAAATCACTCCTGATTTTCTCTATAATTCTGTCGGCGACCAGCTGACCGCCGGCTCTCGTCATGTGAATGCCGTCTTTTTCGTCTCTGGCCTGAACCTGTCTGTTGTTGGCTGTGACATAAGTCGTATAGTTCCCGGAGGCATCGCCGAGGATGGGTACGGTCGAAAAATAATGAGCCCCGGGATTGGCGGCGCAGACTTCCTGAAAAACGACGTTGAGAGACTGCATCCTGGAGTTGTATCCGGAGCTCCGCATAGGCGGCATGCCTATCCAGTAAACTTTTGAGCAGTGCAAAGTCAAAAGAGCGATGAAAGAGGTCACTCTCTGTCTGTAAACTTCGAACCATTCGTCTGTTCCGTACGTGTAAATCTTTCCGTCCATTTCGAAATTTTGCGCGTCGTTGGTGCCCATCATTACTATTACGACGTCGTAGTTCTCTGTCGAAAAAATCTGCCTTATCTGAGCGGGCCAGTTGTAAAAATCCGGTCTTGTCATTCCCGAGGAAACCTTGAAATATCTCTTTTGCGTCATGTCGCCGCTTTCGTCTATGGCTCTTATGAGCATCGTTCCGAGTCCGTCACCCATCATGGAATCGCCAATCAGAAGTATCGAAATGGGGGAAGAAGAGGAATAGACGACGACGAGGGTATTATCCTGAGGAACATTGTTACCCGAGTTGTATTGAATATCAGTAAAGTCCGGGTTTTCAGCGGCGATGAAACCGGCTTCCCTCTGTTTGCCCATGGAAAAGAGAAAAGAGTTTTTGAGCGTCCTTCTGGGCAGATCGAGCCCGATTGCCGAAGTCCCGAAAGCGAGAGGTTCAGTCAGTGTGACGAAAAAAGTCCTCGCCGGTCCTACGCTGAGTTTTTTTGCCCAGTTATAAAGACCTGTCGAGTCAAAAAGAATAATGAAAATCAGGCAGACAAAAAGTATTTTTGTTACCGTTGAAATATCGTAATTTTTTTCGCTTTTAAATTTTTCCATGAAGTCCATGCGTTCCCCCTAAAACCTGAAGTATATGAACGGAGCGACCCCTTCGGGGCCGAAAGCGCTGACCATAAGAAGAACCACGCCTAAAATTATACCCTGCACTACAACCGGCAGTCTATTGAAATTGGAGCGTATCCATTTGCCCGGAGCCGGAGGTGTGAAATGCATAGCTATCCCTATGAAGACGAGCAGGAAGACAAAAGGAGTTATGTTTGTCACCGGTGACGAGATGTTTCCGAAAGACCGCAGATATTCAAAGGCGAGAGAGAATGAACGCGATCTGAAAAATATCCAGCTCAGACATACGAAGTGAAAGACGAAAACAGTAGAAAGGACCTGCCACAATACTTTTCTTTTTTTATCGCCGAATTTGTCTATAAAAAATCTTTCCACTCCGAGACCAAAACCGTGGAGGGCTCCCCATAATACAAAATTCCAGGCCGCTCCGTGCCAAAGACCTCCGAGCAGCATCGTTATCGCGAGGTTGACATATGTCCTGAATTTCCCTTTTTTTGAACCGCCGAGAGGTATGTATAAATAATCCCTGAGCCAAGTCGAAAGTGATATGTGCCATCTTCTCCAGAAATCTCTTATAGATTGAGCCTTGTACGGATAATTAAAATTGTCCTGGAAGTAGTAACCGAGCAACGCGGCAATCCCTATTGCTATTTCACTGTAAGCGCTGAAATCGCAGTATATCTGTACGGCGTAGCCATAAACGGCAAACAAAGCGTCGAGAGAGGAAAATGCGGCCGGATTTTCAAAAACGGGATCTACAATTTCGGTTGCCAGGTAGTTCGCAATTATTACTTTTTTAAACAAGCCGGCTGAAATGAGGACAAAGGCTCTCGCGGCCGGTATTTTTTTCGGATCGGGTTTGAGAGAAAGCTGGGGTATGAAATCTTTCGCCCGGACTATGGGACCCGCAACGAGCTGGGGGAAGAAGGACACGAACAGCAAAACGTCCACGATGGATTTGGAAGCCGGTATTTCCTTTCTGTATACGTCTATGACGTAACTCATGGCCTGAAAAGTGAAAAAAGAGATTCCGACGGGCAGAATTATGTTGAGAACCGACATGCTTGAACCCATACCGGCGAACGAAAGGAAGTTGTTCAGGGACGAGACGAAAAATCCGTAGTATTTGAAAAAGCCGAGTATAGTCAGGTTCCACACTACGGCTACGGCAATAATTGCTTTCCTGTGGTGTCCGTTTTTCGAATCCGACATAGCCAGACCGAACATGTAATTTCCAAAAGAACAAAGGAACAGAAGAAAAGTGAAACGCCAGTCCCACCATCCGTAAAAAATGTAACTTGCTACCAGAAGGACTATTTTCCGCGGCAGGATTTTGTCTTTGAGAAGCCAGCTGGCGGCAAAAACGATGAAGAAAAATATTCCGAATTCGACAGTCGGAAACAGCATCAGTCTTCTCCTTGAAAGAAAAATGTCAAACAGTTTTCAATTTCACCGCCCAGAATGCTTATGTGGTCACCGTCGGGGGTTTCACATTTGAGACTGGAAGCGGGGAGTTTTGATTCCAGAATCCGGCACAGCTCCTCGTGAAAGTCTACATCGCACACAATGTCTCTGGTACCGGACGACACGTAAATTTTTTCGTTTGAAAATACAAGAGAGCCGTTTCTTGAGGAAGCGAGAATATCGAAATCACCCGATCTCATCCGGCTCATAAGCTGTTCGTCGAGGCGTAACACGCCGCGATGAAATTCAAAAAGTTCCGGCTCTTTTATGCCGGTGAAATTAACACACATCTGATGAGACAGTCTTGTGAAGAAATGTTGAATCCCCCAATTCTCTCTTTCACTCCAGACTCCTTCTTTCTCGACGTATTTCAGCCATTCAGGCAAAACTTCGACTGTAACTATGCCCGAAACGGATCCGACAAAAGGGAAGATTTCCGGGTGTCTGGCGCCTATTCGGAGAGCTCCGAATCCGCCGAGGGAGTGACCTATCAGGCAAAAATTGCCTGTTCCGGCGCCGAGGTTTTCCAGAGCCCATTTGCTTATTGTTTCCGGGAGAAAATTGCAGATAAAATCTTCCCAGTTTCCAGAGACATCGGAGTTGATGTAAAAGCAGGCGTGCGGACCGGAGGACGGATCAACAATCACTGACATGAAAGGATTTTCAGAGGAAGCTTTTTCGACAATTTTCTCAATTCCTAGAAAGTCGAAATACCACTCCGGATTTCCGTCATATCCGGGCAGAAAGATCACGACGGGAAGCTCTTCACTGAAATGTTTGGGGTAAATTACGGAGATTCTGACGCTGTCGATGCCGTATTCGCTGAGCGGAGGGTTCAAGGTCAGCTCAGCCGGTGAGGTTTGGCTGAAAAAAACGCTGGTCATCAGTATTGCTGAAGTGAAAGTCAAACTAAATTCTTTCAGTTGTGAAAGAACATTTCCCTCAGGAAAGACAAAACCAGACTGTTTATGTTTATGACTACGTGATGTTTCATCTTTAAGTATTCCATGAATCCCATGAATGTTTTTTCCAATTTCTCATTTCTCGTTTCATTTTTAATTCTGACCTGAATGCTGTCAAACGGCTGGTAGGCAGGGGGAATAATCTCGGTTACCTTTACGAATGCCCATCCGTCAATTGTCTTGAACAAATCGGACACGTCTCCCTTGTTCATATCCTGCATTACAGGCTGTAAGGTTCCGTAAAGATCTCTCGCTCTGTAACCTGCCGCTCCTCCTTCTTTGGCCGTCGTGTGAGTGGAATGAAGACGAGCCAGCGAATCAAAAGAAAAACCTCTCACGACAAGGTTTTTTATCGAATCTGAAAAGGAACTGTCGCCCGATAAAAATATGGAATATCCGAGTCTTTCGGGAAGCAGATAATTTTCCTTGTTTCTTTCGTAAAATGCCCGCATTTCTTCCATGTCGACGAAAACAGTATCTTCAATCCTTTTTTTCAGGAGATTGTACAGAAATTCATTCTGAAGAAGCTCGATTTCAGAAGCTATGAGAGGATCGTTTCTCAGGTTCTCTAGATGAGGCATTGTAAAGGCGTCTTCGAGAATCAGCTGTCTTTCTATTTCAAAACGCAAATTGACCGTGTCGCCGAGTCTCGGAAAAAGTCCTCTTCTTCGGAATCTGAGCATCATTTCACCCGCGGACATTTCATCGTCGAGGTATCGGCATACTGTTCTCAAGGAGTCTTCCCTGGAGATCTGAGGGAACATGGGAAACGGGATCGTGTCGAATTTTGCGCTGTCCGCCATGACAAATAAATCCATGGTCGAAGAGACGTAAACTGGTTTTGCGATTTCGATTGCTTCGAGAATGCTTTTTATCTTGTAGTCGGTTTGTGACAGAGAAGTTACGAACACTAGCCAATCGGCGTTCATAGTGTCAGGCAGAATGGGGTCTTTTTCCTTTGTCTGAAGTCTGACAGGAACAACGTAAAAAGTCGGAAAGCGAATGACGGGGCCAACCGAAAAATCTTCGAGGGAAAACAAGGCGTCTCTGAGCGGATACATGACGTTTTCCCAGGACACTTCGGCGATGCCTGAAATTCTCGGGTCGGCGTATTCGAAAAAAAGCGATTCGGTTTTTGCTGTAAAAAGGCTGTCGCCGAGTTCAGTGTAACCGGACAATTCAGTCCGGACTTTTTCGGCCAGAAGGGAGTCTTTCGTGCATATAAAGGCGCCTCTGACGGAGAAAGCGCTCATTTTATGAACGCTGTCGAGATATTCCGGAACAGGCGTAAAATCGAATCTGCCGTATTTACTATAGGCGTGTTTGTAAAGCGTTTCCCTTGCTATAGCTTCAAGAGACAAAGATTCTTCCAGAGCCAATCCGTTTTCGTAAGCCTCGAGGGAATAATATTTGAGGAGGAAAAATCCGCTGAAATTCGTCGAGTCGATGAAGTTTCTGTATGTTATGATGTCAGAAAAAGAAATAGTCGTGTCATTGTCCGATGAAAAGAAAAAATCACCCGACGATCCTGAAATAACGGCGGAAGCAAAAAGTGAGAAAATTATTGCGGAAAATATAGATTTCATTGTATATCCCTCCGTGACAAAGATTCAGCCAACACCAACTGTTTTGGAATTTTTTAACGACGATTATATAAGACAAATAAAAGATTTTCAATAACAATGTTTTACGGATTTTATAAACCCTTGATTCAAGTTAAAATTTTGAGAAGTTTGCAATTGACAAAGAAAAAAAATGCTGTTATAGTCGAAAAAAAATCAAATCAATCTTTATCTTTAAGAAGGGGAGAGGTTTTTTGTTTTATTTCAACTCAAGTAAACAAGGAGGATGGGATAGAGTATGTCAGTCGGTGTTAAAGTCAGAGAAAACGAATCGTTTGAATCGGCACTCAAAAGATTTAAGAGAATCTGCGAACAAGAGAGAATTTTAAGCGACTTCAAGAAAAACGAAAGATACGAGAAACCGAGCGAGGAAAGAAAGAAAAAAAGTCTCTCGAACAGGCGCAGAGTCATAAGAAAATAAGCCTTTCGGCTTGAAGTGAAAATTTATACGGATGGATAAAGAATCTTGCAGGATTCTCGATTACTTTTCTATCCTTGAAAAAATCTCGAATGAATGTTCGAGCCCTTTCAGTGCGGAAAAATTAAAAAAGACAATGCCGGTCGCGGATAAAGTTATTGTCCGCGATCTGCTCTGCCTGACGGCGGAGTGGAGAAAAATTTCCAGTGATTTGAATCTCACGTTCGACAGACTTGCTCCTGTCGACAGCATATTTGATTCCGCGTTCGAAAAAGCGAGAGGGATTTCTCCTCTCGAACTGTATTCGCTCGGTCAACTGACCGTTATGGCCTCAGAAACAAAAAAAGCTCTCGCTCCGCATGATTTTAAATATCCGTTGACCTTTCGGATGATTTCTCAGATGGACTGTCAAAGCGATCTGGGAAAAAATATAAATAAAGCCGTCGACAAAGACGGATCGATAAAAGATACGGCGAGCCATGAGTTGGCGAGAATCAGAAAGCAAATTGCTTCTCAATCCAAATTGCTTTCAAAACGTGCAAAAGATGTATGCGAAAAATACAAAGACTCCCTTCAGGAAAACTTCATTACTC
This sequence comes from candidate division WOR-3 bacterium, assembly GCA_016934535.1. Classification (NCBI taxonomy): domain Bacteria; kingdom Pseudomonadati; phylum Caldifarciminota; species Caldifarciminota bacterium. Next base: position 7,792 of record JAFGSQ010000018.1, on the reverse strand, counting down.
AGCGCTCAGAAAGATATGTTTTGGCTGTAAAGACTGAAAAGCAAAGATCTCTCGGCGGTCTCGTTCACGACGTCTCGGAGAGCGGTGCGACTGTATTCATGGAACCCTTCGAACTGGTTGAAGAAAACAACAGGCTTCAGACGCTTATCAGGGACGAGCAATGGGAAATAAAAAGGATACTCAGGGCTTTGACTGAAGAGGTCCTTGACGCAAGAGAAGATCTTATAAACATTTTCGACATCTCATGCCGCCTCGATTCGGCGCTGGCAAAAGCGAGGTTTTCTGAAAAGCTTGAAGGAGTACAACCGGTTGAAGGCCCGTTCAAGCTTGCCGGCGCCAGACACCCTCTTCTTTGTATATTGAAAGGCAGAGAAGCGGCTGTCCCGTTGGACATGGAACTTCCGCCCGGCAAGAAAGCAGTCCTGATAAGCGGGCCTAACGCGGGAGGAAAGACCATAGCACTGAAAACGGTCGGTATAACCGTGCTTCTTTCTTACATAGGAATCCACCCGCCTGTTTCGGATGAGACCTCTATTCCTTTCGATTTAGAAGTGATATGCGACGGGGGAGACAGGCAGTCAATAGAAGAGGACATCTCGACTTTCACAGCGAGGCTTAAAAGATGGAACATGATATGGGGCGTATCAAACGGCAAGACGCTTGTTTTAATTGATGAGATCGGCAGTTCAACCGATCCGGGAAAAGGCGCGGCGCTGGCCGCGGCTTTCATAGAAGCTCTGGTCGGGAATGGAAGCACGGTTGTCGCTACGACGAATATTGTTCAGCTTAAGGCCGCGGTGGAAGACATGGAGAAAATAGTTAATGCTTCAATGGATATAGACACTCCGAGTTTTGAGCCGACCTACAAGCTGACCATGGGGCTTCCCGGTTCGTCCTACACCTTCGAAATCGCAAGAAAATACGGTTTTCCGGAAGAGATAACCGAAAGAGCTCTGTCTCTGATGCCTCAGGAGCAATTATCGTACGAAATTACAGTCGAACAGTTGAAAAAAACACTCGAGAAAAGCCTCAGGAACGAAAAAGAAACGGAAATGGAACTCAAGGCGCAAAAAGAGAAATCCGAACAATTGAAAATGCTTGAAGAATCGCTTGAGCGGGAGAAAGATGACTTCGAAAGGAAGGCAGAAACGGAAAAAGCCGAAATTATTTCTCAAACCCGAAAAAAAGCCGAAGAAATAATCAAACTTTTGAGAGAGACCAATGCTTCAAAAACCAGCATAGAAGAATACAGGAAAGCTTTTGTCGAAAAAGGGAGCAAAAAAAAGAAAGAAAAAAAATCCGATCGGGATTTTGCCCCTGGAGATAAAGTGTTTATAAAATCACTCAAATCAGCCGGAGAAATAATAAAAAAGGAAAAAGACAGATATGTCGTAAAAACAAACAAAGTGAAAATAGTCTGTCTGCCAGAGGATTTGACTTATTCTGAAACAGAAGGCGAGTTGAAGTCAAAAGAGAGGATAGTTCTTGCAAGAGACAGAGATTTCAAGACGAGTACCGATCTCAGGGGACTGGATTCCGACACGGCTCTGGAACAATTGGAAATATTTATAGACGACGCGGTTTTTGCCGATCATCCTTTCGTCACTGTAATTCACGGAGTGGGCACCGGCAAGCTTAAAAAAAGGATAAAGGAATACCTGGACGCCAACAAGATCAGACATAGAGCGGGACAGCCAAATGAAGGCGGAGACGGAGTCACCGTTCTGTTTTTCAGGTGAAGCGAGTGGAAGCGAAAAGCAACACGAAAATAGATGAAGTCCTTGAAAAAACACAGATAGTCGAGCTTATATCTGAATTCGTCAAGCTCGTTCCTTCGGGCAAGGATTTCAAAGGCCTTTGCCCTTTTCATACGGAGAAAACCCCTTCGTTCACTGTTTCTCCTCAGAAAAATCTCTATTATTGTTTCGGCTGCGGTGCCGGAGGAAACGCTTTTAACTTTCTCATGCAGATAGAAAATATTGATTTTTCCGAAGCCCTGAAGAAATTAGCGAAAAGGGCTGGAGTGTCTCTTTCTGGAGAAAACAAGACGGGAAAAGATCTCTATGACGCCATGGAATTTGCGTGCGTTTTTTACCAAAATTGTCTCAAAAGCACCGCTGGCGCGGAAGTCAGAAATTATCTTGCAAAAAGAGGCCTCGATGAAGAGATCATTTCACGCTTCCGATTAGGTTATTCAAAAGGCGGACTTGCAGCCGAGGCGAAAAAAACGGGATTTTCCGTCGATTTTCTTGAAAAAGCAGGACTTTTGACGAAAAATAATTACGGTTCTTATTACGAGACTTTTAATGACAGACTTATGTTCCCTATTTTTGACTCCGGAGGAAAAGTACTGGCTTTCGGAGGAAGACACTTGAACGGTAAAGGTCCAAAATATCTGAATTCACGTCAAATGGAGATTTATGATAAAAGTTCGGTGCTTTACGCATTGAACCTGGCAAAAAAGTCGGTCATAAAAAAACCCGGTTTTATTCTTGTCGAAGGATACATGGACGTGATCTCTTTATTCAGAGCGGGATTTGAAAACGCGGTTGCATCCTGCGGCACTTCCCTGACTGTTGATCAGGCAAGATTGCTCAAAAAATACTCCGATGCCGTTTCGGTTTTTTACGACTCCGATGAATCCGGACAGAAAGCGGCCGTAAGGGCGATAGAGATACTTTTGAGCACAGGCCTTGACGTGGAAGTCATCAAAACCGATGAGCACAAAGATCCTGACGATCTTGTCAGGAATTCGAAAAATCCCTCAGAGGACATGGAACGAGGCAAAATATCGTGGCTCGATTTTTTCCAAAATCATTATTTTCCTTCTTCTCCCCCTGAAAAATCGAAGCTCGCTCTCAGGATAATCGAAGTCTTGAATCTTATACCCGACAAGATACTGCGAGAAGAATGGAAGAGGAAAGCCTCGACTTCTCTTGGAGTTCCGGATATTGACGATTACTGTTCAAAGAGTCCTAAAATGGATACTTTCGAGACGGTTCACAGAGGACCCTCCAAAAAAGAGCATCTTCTTCTCTTGATTTTATCAATATCCAGGAGGAAAGATGCGCCTGGAAATGTTGCGAAAACCAGGATAAATGATTATCTTAATAGTAAAATGTTAAATAGTCTGAATTTGAGAACTTTAGCCGAAGAAGTGGAAAAAAGCGGCGAGAATTTGCCTTTGAGAAAGGAGTATTTCAGGCTTCAGTTTTGCGAGGAGGATGAAGCCGCGGAAAGTCTCGAAAACCTTCAAAAGAATGTTGAAAATCTGATTCTTAAAGAAAACCGGGACAGTTTGATCAGGGAGATAAGGATTGCTCAGCAGAAGGGCGAGGAAACAAAAGACCTGGCTCTTCAGCTTCAGAAACTGATAAGGGAGGGCAGAAAGTAATGACCGCTGTGAAAGTCAAAAAAAAGGGGCAAGCTCCCTCAAAAGCCAAAAAGAAAAAGATAGACAGAGACAAGAACCTTCAGGCAGTTCTGGGAAAAATCGAAAAAAAAGCCAGATCTCAGCGTAACGTAATTTCGTATGAGGAAATAAACGGCCTCATACCAGACAGCCTGACTGCTGAAGACGTTTTCGAAGACATCTGTTCCCACTTGAAAAAAAACGACATAGTAATAAGGAACGAACAGCTCGAAAACCTGAAAAAACAAAAAGTTCTCAAAATCCACAACATAAAAGCCTTCGACGATCCCACAAAGCTATACATGCAGGAACTTAAAAACACCAAGCTTCTTACAAGACAGGACGAAATTGTCGTCGCCAAAGAAAAGGAACAGGCTGAAATTGAGATCGCCGATTTTGTTTTTTCCTGCATGACGGGAGTCGAACACTTTCTGAAAATCAAAGAAGACATAGAAAAATCAAAAAGTCAGAACGTCGGTGATTTTTTGAAGCTTTTCTTTTATCCCGAAGACGAAAAAGACCTGCTTTTCCCCATGAGATACGTTGTCTGGAAGAAAAAGCAGTTTCTCGTCGGAAAGATAAACGGCATAGAAAAGAAATACAGAAATCTTAAAAAAAAATCTACGAGGACTGAAAAAGAAAAAATCCTGACGGACATATCCAGATCTATTATGAACCTTGTCAATCCTCCCGTTAAACAGGATATAGATTCGTGGGATTTTTACGACAGACTGCACATTAAAATCGTCGAAAAATGCGTCGACGCACTGAAAAAACATTTTGACGGCTATTGCAGTCTGAGATGTCAACATGAAAAAAGGTGGAAAAGCGTCAGATCTCTGGTAAAACCTCAAATGGATTATCTGCCCGAAGAACACGATAAAATTGTCAAAGCCGTAAAATCAATTAACTCGTCTTCAATATCAACTGCCAGGAAAAAGAATGAAAACATAGACAAAGACATTGAAAAACTTTTCGAATTCGCCAGAGAGCAGAAAAAAATGGAAGACGAAGCGATGGCGACGTATTTGAAAACAAAAGAAACCCTGCAGAAGATATCCGACGCAAACAGCAGAGTTAACGAAGCAAAAAAGAAAATGATAGAAGCCAATGTCAGACTGGTCATTTCCATAGCCCGTAAATCAAGTCATCAGGGACTCGATTTCCTCGACCTGATTCAGGAAGGCAACGTAGGTTTGATGAGAGCAGTGGATAAATTTGACTGGAGAAAGGGTTACAAGTTCAGCACATATGCCACATGGTGGATAAGGCAAGCCATAAGCAGGGCTCTGGCAGATCAGGGAAGAACTGTCAGAGTGCCTGTCCATATGATAGAAGTGATGCACAAGGTGCTGAAAGAGATTTCGGTTTACAAACAGAAAACCGGTCAGGAACCGACTCCCGAAGAAATAGCCGAAAAACTTGACATACCTATTGAAAAAATCTATGCTGTCTTCAATGTCGGGCAGGACACGGTTTCGCTTGACAGACCCATAGGCGACAGCGATGACGCATTTTTCGGGGATTTCATCGAGGACATTAAGGAAGCTTCACCTCTGCAGGTGGCTGCAAACGCAATGCTCGACGAAAGACTGAGAGGGGTGTTGAATACTCTCACGGAGAGGGAAAAGAAGGTCCTCGTATACAGGTTCGGTATCGAAGACGGATGTCCGAAAACGCTCGAGGAAGTAGGGATGATTTTTGGGGTCACCAGAGAGAGAATACGACAAATAGAAACTAAAGCGCTGAAAAAACTCAGGCTGAAAGCGCGTTCGAGACAGCTGGAGCAATTCAGGGAAATGTCGGAGTAAAATGAGCAGAATAAATTTAAATTACAAAAGTGTTAAAGGGTCCAAAACTTCGCGGAATGAAGACGTTTTTACCTGGGTTTCGGTTGAAAACCAGAACGACTTGGAAAGAAAAGGCGCTCTTTTTATTGTAGTGGACGGCTTTGGAGGAAGAAGTGACGCTCCCGTCTCTTCTGAATACGTCGCAAGGGAAATTATTGAAAAATTTTACACTGACGAAACAAGCAGAACGACTAAAGAACGGCTTGTTCAGACTCTGAAGGAAATAAACGGCAAGTTTTACAGGGATTGGAAGGAAAGAAACGACAGAAAAGGAGTCGGCGCTTCTGTGTCTATTCTTGTCGTCAAAAGTCATTCGGTTTCTGTCGCCAATATCGGCGATTCCAAAGTTTATCTTTTGAGAGACAGAACGCTGAAAATGGTGTCCAAAGATTTCAGCTGGTCAGCCGAACAGGATAAAGGACAGGGCAAAGACCGGACCATGAGAAATATTCTGACAGGCTCTGTCGGCTCAAGGCCTGTCATCGAACCGGAGGTTTTTTCTGTCAACATAAAACAGGGAGACCTGTTTTTAATGACCTCGGACGGAGTGACGGATTTCATTGACGACGGAGAGATAAGGGAAGCTTGTCTGTACAGATATTCCGAAGAGCTCCCCGGAGTGATCATTTCTACCGCCGTCAAAGGAGGGTCTGACGACGACGCTACAGCGGCGGTGATAAAATTCAGCGAGGTCCCTGTCCAGCATTCAGACGTCCCGGAAAGAAGGTTGACTTTAACCTTAAACAGTGAAGACGAACTGGAACCGATCCAAACCGACGATGAAACAACCGAAGCCCATCCGGATGAGTATGCTGCAGACGAAACGGGAAAAAAACCTCGTACGGAAAAAGAAAACAGAAAGAAGACGAAAAAGGAGAGAAGTTTCAATATAAAGATTCTTTACGCACTCATACCGTTTGTTCTTCTCATTCTGGCAGTCATATTCAATCCTTTCAATTTCCTTCAGAGAAAAAAACCTGTGACGAACGGCACGGTGAATCAGGGGGACAATTCACAAAACATTGTAAATTCATCCGCCTCGAGCGATTCGTTTTACAGGATTGATATTGTAAATGTGTCAAAGATAGCAGGAACGGCGACGAAAGCGCAGATACTGATTTCAAACGGCATCGATTCAATTTTCGACAGTTTGGCTCCCGGTGTGAGTTATGCAATATTGAACGGCTACGGCACCGACACTTTTATAAGCTCGCTGAATCTCTTTTCAGTGCCTGAAAATTCGGTTAATTCCATGAAAATTCTGGATCTGTTTGAAGCCATTTTTCCTGATTCACTGGCGCCGACTGTAAGGACTTTGCACCTTGTTATCGAGACTGGGGATGATCTAGTAAACACCGGGAATTTCCTGCCCGACACTTCGGCGCTGGAAGACTTTGACATAGATACATTGAATGTCTGCATCATAACGAGATATCCTGACGACACACTCGCGACAAGGCTTTTCAGGTCGTTGGATAAAGCGATGATAAACAGAACACCGATAAGAATCGTGGCGGTAATTGAATCCCCCGACACAGCTCAGAAAAACCAGACGAGAATACTCTCTTCCGAGAAAAACCTGAGAATAGCCAGATCTCTCGCTCACTCCATGGGGCTCAGAGATGATTTTTATGTATGGAACGACTCGACGAGCAGATTCATATTTTTACTTAACAAAAACCTGGCGGCTTTCATTCAATGAAAGCCATTTTGCAGATGCAGTCAAAAACATTGTTGTTTCAGCTGTACACGTTGTATTTTAAAGATATTGACACGGAACTGAAATTCTGTTAATTAGAAAGCGTTGTTATCTTGTGATAACATTGTTTAAAGGTAGAAAGGAGGTTTGTTAAATGAAGAAGCGTTTAACGGCTGTCTTTATGGGCACAGCTCTTCTGTCATTGCTGGCGGTAGGCTGCGGACCTAAGGGCGCGTCCCAGGAAACGCTCGCGAGACTGAGACAGGTTCAATCGGAATGTGAAAGTCTCAGATCAGAGCGCACAAGGCTTGAAAACCGCAAACAGAGTTTAATGCAGCAGAAAGCCGACCTACAGGCTGAAATAGAAAGGCTCGAGCAGAGGCTGCAGGAACTCAAAGCTGAACGCGGATTGTAAGGGGAGGAAAAGATGAGATATACAAAATTGATTCTAGCTCTCTTTATTGGCTTATTCGCAGTATCAGCAATGTTTGCCGAAGAGACGCTAACAGAAGAACAGGCTTTGAACAAGATCAAAGAGTACGAACAGTGCATAACTGATAATCGTCCCATTGTGAATGAGCTCAAAGTCGAAGTTGATCAGCTTCAAGCTGAAGTCGATCAGCTGCTTGCAAGAAAAAGTGAATTGAACAGGCAGATCGCCGAACTCACGAGAACACCGGACTATGTAACTTACATAGTAAAAGAAGGCGATTGCCTTTGGTACATCGCGAAGAGGCAGTATCAGCCCAGGGGAGAAAGATGGTATCTCTGGAAGATGATTTATGACGACAACAGAACAGTCATAGGTCCCAATCCGGATCTCATCCTTCC
>JAFGSQ010000017.1 GCA_016934535.1 candidate division WOR-3 bacterium | reverse complement strand
ATAATTTTACTTTTGATTATATTGCTCGCTTTGAGTATAATTCCTTCCATTACAGCGTATTTCATATACGTCAGAACCGTCGGCAGAAACCTGCCCGAATTGCTTATGGAGTGAAAATGATAAAAATATCGATCGACCATTTAAAATGCAGGGTATGCGGCGGCTGTGTCGCCGTGTGCAAACCCCTGGCTCTGATAGTCAGATCAGGAAAACTGCATTATTCACCGAAAAAATGCGTGTCCTGTTTTAACTGCGAAAAAGTGTGCCCCCAAGGCGCGATAACTGCCGGAGCCGAAGATGAAGATAAAAAGTGACATACTCGTAGTCGGCTGCGGACCCGCCGGTGCAACTGCGGCGAGATTTTTGGCTCACGAGGGTTTTAAGGTCGTCATCGCGGAAAGAAACCGCGAAATTGCAAAAGACATAAGGTGTGCCGAAGGCTTAGACCTGCCGACCATAAGGGATGTCGTCGGCGACATACCAGAAAACCTGATATCCTGTAAAATTGACAAAATAATTATAGACTACAAGGGCGAAAGGGTGAGGCTCAAAGCTCCGGGGCACGGCGTCATTCTCAACAGGGCTCTTTTCGACCAGCACATCGCTTTTTTGGCCGCCAGAGAGGGAGCCGAAATAATTTTGGGCTTTTCTGTAAATGAATTGGAATCAAGGGACGGTCTTTGGACGGCAAGAGGAACCAAAGACGGATCCACCATAGAGGTCGAGGCGAAAATTGTAATCGGAGCCGACGGACCGGAATCTGTTGTTGGCAAGATGGCCGGCATAGACACGAGCATTGCACCCAAGGACATTTATTCCTGTTGTGAGGTCAGAGCCGACGTCTCAGGCAGGGAGGAGGATGAAACCCTTCTTTTAGCCCTCGACGAAGATCTTTTCACGGGAGGATACGCCTGGAGTTTTCCCAAGGAAAATCACGCAGCGAACATAGGCCTCGGCATAAGAGGCGACGCAGGAGGCAAGAGAGCGTTCGAGAGACTCGGCGAATGGCTGAACAGGGACTTTCAGGGCGTCGGAATTGTATCGGAACTGGCCGGAGTTGTGCCCGTGAAAAAAATGGAGAGAATTTCAGCCAAAGGTGTCTTTCTCGTCGGAGACGCGGCGAGGCTGGCCGATCCTTTGAGCGGAGGCGGAATAGGCCCCGCTCTGACATCAGCAAAGCTGGCGTCCGAAATAGCGACGAAACTTTTGAAAAAAGACAAATTGGAGGATTCCGGCATATACGACAAGGCGTGGTGGCACGGAGAGGGAAGACAGTTCGAACAGAGACTTTTTCTCAGAAATATTTATGTAGCCAACGACAAAAAACTTCTACCGCCCGTTTTCGAATGGGCTAAAAAGAATCTCGACGGAAAGAATATTGAAGAGTTTTCGGCGGACGAAATGCTTCTGGGACTGATTAAATCGGTTCCGGTTCTTTTTAAAATGTCATCGTCAATAGTTCCAACCCTCATGAAAATGGTTTTCAAGTAATTTTAACGGAGGAAAAATGAAAAAATTATCAATTATATTAATGCTGTTTTCTGCTATGTGCATCGAAGGAGCAGATTACTGGGTTTTCTTCACCGACAAGGACGTCGAGAGAAGGGGAGGAATTGACGCAGTGCTGCAAGAGGCCGAAAACCTTCTCTCCCCGAGGTCACTGTGGAGGAGAACGATAAGAGGTTCTGGGGTAACTCTGGACGACGCACCTCCGAGCCCGTTTTACGTCGACGAAGTCAAGAATTCCGGAGCGGAAATAATTGGAAGCTCGAAATGGCTGAATTCGGTTGTGGTAAGAACTGACGATCCCTCGGTTTTACAAAACATAGAAAGACTCGGTTTTGTAAGTTATATTGACAGGGTAAACAGTTGCGAATCCGAATTAGACCAGACCGAAATTTATAAATCATTTGACAGCGATCTTATATACGGACCCAGCGAGTTCCAGCTTTCGTTCCTTGGTATTAAACAATGCCACGATGAAGGATACAGAGGCGAAGGCGTCATCATATCAATATTCGATTCAGGTTTCAACAGGACTCACGAAGCGCTTAAAAGGTTTTCAGAAGTTGACAGCGTCAAAATATTTGACGAGTGGGATTTCGTCAACGGCAATCATTCTACGGCTCAGGGGGATCCGCTCGACACAATAAATTACCCCGATCCCCTCGGTGAATTCAGGCACGGAACCAGGATGTTCGGTCTCCTTGCGGGTGATAAATCCGGAATGCTGATCGGAGCGGCAAAGAATTCTTATTACTGCCTGTACAAGACAGAATGGTACGACGGCAACAGCCTCGACGTGGTTCATGAAGAGCACTGGTGGGTATTGGCCGCCGAAAGGGCCGACTCGGCGGGAGCGGACATAATATCTTCGAGCCTTTCTTACAAAATATTCAGAGACACTCTCGACTGGTCATATAATTCCATGGACGGAAACACGACTTACGCGGCGAGAGCGGCATTTTTAGCCTCAAGAGCCGGAATAGTCGTCCTCACTGCAATAAGCAACATAACATGGACAAATACTGCGATGGAGCCTGATCTCGACACTTGTATAAAAACGCCGGCTGACGCCGACTCCATATTGACTATGGGCGGAACTGATTCGACCGGAGCTCATTACAAGAGATTTTCAACATCCAACAGCACATGGTACGCGAGCGCGTGCGGACCGACCGTAGACGGAAGAAGAAAACCCGAGGTCTCAGCCTCCTGGTGGGCTCTGACAGTTGAACCTAACACCGGCGATAGCGGCTACAGTTATGCGGGCGGGACATCATGCGCGACGGCAGTCACTGCCGGAGGCGTCGCCCTTCTTCTTCAAGCGCATCCTTCGTGGAGGGTTTCGGATGTTATTAACGCGCTCAAATCAACTGCTTCACAAAGCTCCAGCCCTGACGACAGCACAGGATGGGGCGTAGTTAATATCTACAGAGCTCTTCACAGTCAGACCCCTGATGTAGAACCTGTAACCGAAAACTCGATACAGCTAATATATCCTAATCCTTTCAAGCCTTCAAACACAGATGTTTTGTGCATTGAGTACATCCTGCTGGACAGAACTTATGCCAGCTTTTACGTGTTTTCACTCGACGGTACGATGGTTTGGAAGTACGAGCTCGGTGTGATAGACGACGGCAGACACGTTATGTACTGGGAAGGGATGAACGAGAACAGAGACTTCGTCGCCTCGGGCCTATATTTTCTTGTTCTGGAAACCGGATACGGCAAGGACATAGCGAGAATAGCAGTTGTGAGGTGACAAGCCTTTTCTTGTGAAAAACAAAGAAAAGATAAAAGAAAAAGCCAAAAACGCGCCGGACACACCCGGCGTGTATATTTTCAGGGATGGAAATGGAAAGCCTCTTTACATAGGCAAAGCGAAAAGCATAAAAAAGCGCATAGTAAATTATTTCAACGAAGATAGCCCGAAAAATTTTCATCTTCTGAAGTTTTCACGAAGTCTCGATTTCCTGACTCTCAAGAACGAGCAGGAAGCGCTGATTCTCGAAGCCGACCTGATAAAATTCCACAAGCCTAAATACAATGTGCTTCTTAAGGACGACAAGAGGTTCCCATACATAAGAATTGATTTCAAGGAAAAATGGCCGTATCCGGAGGTCGTCAGGAGAGTGAAAAAGGACGGGGCTAAATATTTTGGTCCATATCTCAAGCCCAATTCACTTAGGAACACGCTGTTTTTGTCGAGAAAATATTTCAGGTACAGGTCATGCAAGGGGCCGCTGCAGTCGAAAGAATGCCTCGATTTTCACATAGGGCTCTGTTCGGCGCCTTGCGCGGGAAAGATAACTTTGCCCGATTACAGGGAAAGTATGAATTCATTTGCCGGTTTTTTATCCGGAGGAGTCAAAAAGCTTATAAAAAAATTCGAAACTGAAATGGCTGAATTGTCCCTGAAAACAGAGTACGAAAAAGCGGCGGAGAAAAGAGACGCTATAAATCACATGAAGAATGTCATGTTCGGAGAGAGAGCCATTTTCAACGACGGCAGGGACAGGGATCTTTTGGGATTCGCGAGAAGGGGGAGAAAGGGCTGTTTTTTCGTCATGCAGATAAGGGAAGGAAGACTCCATGAAGCTTTTCCAGTGATGACGGATATTTTCCAGGAGACCGACGACGATGAAGCCCTCGGCAGGTTTATCGTCGATTTCTACAGGTCGAGACAACCGCCCATGATTATTTTAACCGGCGCAAATGTTCAGGAAAAAAAACTTCTCGAGGAATGGATAAAAGAGACTCACGGGGTCAGGACATCAATAAAGACGCCGAAAAACCAGTTTGAAAAAGAAAAAATTGAAGAGACGTCAAAAATCGCCTTGAGCGCTCTGGTACCTGTAAAACGAGGCGTCCCTCCCCTGTTAAGGGATTTCGCCGTCGCTTTGAAACTCGAAAACACTCCGGCTGTGATTTACTGTTTCGACGTCTCGCACACCAAATTCAGGGAGATAAAAGGAAGCCAGATATGTTTCAAGAACGCGAAGCCGAACAAAAGCATGTACAGGCAATACGACATCCCGGAAGGTTTCGACGATTTGAAAGCGGTTGGATTTATCGCGGAAAAATTTTCAAACCGTGTTATATCCGGCGACCTTGAAAAACCCGATCTCGTCATTGTAGACGGAGGACCCGAACAGCTCAAATCGGCTGTTTCGGCAATGAAATATTCCGGTCTTGACGTAAAAACAATTTCGATTGCGAAAAGACTCGAAAGCGTACATTTCGAGGACGGAAATATGATGACATTTCCCGGTTTTTCTCCCGTACTTTTTCTTCTGAAGAGAATCAGGGACGAGTGTCACAGGTTTGGTATTACCGCTCACAGGAAGAAAAGGACAAAAAATTTGTTCAAGTCCTCTTTTTTGGAAATTCCCGGCGTCGGAGAGAAGACGGCCAGAGAGCTGAGAAAAAAATTCAAAAATACAGAAAATATCAAAAACAGTTCGATAAAAGATTTAACTCAAATTAAATCCATAAGCGAAAAAAAAGCCGCCACCATACTCGAATTTCTAAACAGAGAAGAATAACTTTTCCCGCTTCTACCAATCGTTTTTAACGGAACAAAAGTATTTTATACGATTCGGAAATAAAATCGGTTTCCACTATCAAAAAGTAAATGTTTGAACCAGTCATCTCTCTGCCGAGTGTGCTGTTTTTGATGGAGTATGAAGTGGTTCCGGCTCCGGCGGTTATATCATCTGACGCGACAACTCTCCCTGAGACGTCAGCAATAGAGATTTGAACCCTGATGGTTTCGGTGCTGAGATTTGATATCAAAAGCTCTTTGTCCGAAAAAAAGCCGCCGGTCAGAGAAAAAGAGACGTTTCCTGGTGTGACGGGATAAACCGGTTCTTCTATCGAATTTGGCTGATTGATGCCCTGGACGGCGTCGAGGTCGTAGCCCGGTTTGGCTCCCGAAGTCGAACCTCCGTCGTCCATTATTTTCACGTACCTGACCTGCGAAAGACCGGTCGCGGAGATGTCGAAACTGTCCGTACCCGAGATTTTTCCCAGATAAATCCACGTTCCGGCGTATTCGGGAGTGTTGCCAACATAAACGAAACAGGAATCAGCAGTTCCGTCGTTTGCTTCGCAGACTTTCAGATCGTATCCCGCAACGTCTGTCACGGGGAAATTTTCTCCGAAATCTATTATCGCGTAGCCCTGCCTGTTCATAGACATGGCAATTCCATCAGCGGGTCCCAGGGCGTCGAAAGTGTAAGTGGTGTTGCTGAAATTGCTGTATTCCTGTCTCGCGCACATCATTCTCATTCCGAAACGGCTGTCCGATGGTGCGAGATGGAAATCCTGCCTTATTGATGTGTCGGCTAAAACCTGGACAGAAAAAGTCTTTGAAACATGACCCGGCGCGTGAGCAGTTACTGAATAAGTTCCCGGAGAAAGGATTTTTTGATAATCGCCAGACAGAGCGCTCGAATTGACAGGCCATTTCGGATCTGAACCTTTTTGAAAGAAAAGAACTGCCTCGACAGGCTGTCCGGTGACGGAGTCGAGCACGTAGCCCTGTATGCCGTATCCGGCGAGTTTCGCGACGTATTTCATCGCGCCCCTGTTTTTAAGGCATTCCGGGTCGGGATCTCCAGGCATCTGAGATTCTATTGTCACGGCGAGAATGCCGAAAAGGCCGTAGGTTGCGTCCTGGCATGAACCCGCTATCTGGTACCAATCGTAACCTTTTATGGGCGTGTAACCGGTTGAATCGGCGTATGGAAGAGAGAACATGTTCACCACTTCGTAGTAATCCGGCACAATTCTCGGAGAGTAATCCCACAGGTAATTGACGTAAGAAGCCGTCGAATGATAATCGAGTGTAATTGAATAGCCTGTCGAGATGAAGTCGTCCCTCATCGTTCTGGATTCAGGTTCAGAAAAAGGATTCGAGGCGCCGCTCTCGTTGAACCAGTGGTATCCGTAGTCGCGGTTGAGATCTATATTGTTGGCGTTGTATCTCTGATTCAAGACAAAACCGTCGGGATTGACTACCGGGACGAAATATATCTCCCTGTTGTCTACGAGAGATGTCACTTCGCTCAAGACGCCGTAGTTCTCGCAGAGATAACGCATGAAATACAGATTTATCTCGGTCGAAATCTTTTCGTTTCCGTGATGACAACCGTTGAACTGAATCCTGCCTTCGAGTTCGTTTTGGCCGGGATTGTCGCTGATTTTAACTCTGATGATGGGTCTGTTTTGAACTGAAAAACCTATGGTGTCGCACTTTGCTATGTTCGGATAAGTTTCTGTGAAAGAATCTATCTCGCTCATGACTTGTGACCAAGTGTGGTAATAACCGTCAAGCGGAGCGCCGAAAATTTCATCCTGCGAGGATTTGGTTATCACGTAACCGAGAGAAGCGACTTTTGAAGCAGAAATATCGTCTGCCGCGACGAAAATATTTTTGTCGTTTCTGCCGACTATCAGAATCCCCTCGACACTCCGGATTCTATCAACGTCCAGTCCAGACTGAGCTAAAATTGAATAATACGAATGATATTTGTACCCCTGGGCGGGTAAAATACTTGATAAAGCTAACATTATAAATAGGACGGAAAATGCGAAGACTCTCACGCAACCTCCTAAAAATATGTGATAAAATCCTGGTGCTGATTTTTCGGATTATATGTTAAAATTTTTATAAAATCCACAATGTTTTTGAAGGGTAAATGAAAATTTCTGCCGTCAGAGGCGACATAACGAAAATTGAAAGTGAAGCCGTTGTCAACGCGGCGAACGAGGCTCTTCTCGGCGGGGGAGGAGTAGACGGCGCAATCCACAGGACCGCAGGACCTGAGCTTCTCGATCACTGCAGAAAATTGGGTGGTTGTAAAACCGGCGGCGCCAAAATCACTCCCGGTTTCAAGATGAAAGCGAAATACATAATACACACGGTCGGTCCGGTGTGGAGGGGAGGAGACAAAGGAGAAGCAGATCTTCTGGAAGATTGCTACAAAAACTGCCTTCTTCTGGCGGAGGAAAACAAGATAAAAAAAATTGCTTTTCCAGCTGTGAGCACAGGCGTTTACGGTTATCCTAAAAATGCGGCCGCAGAAACAGCGGTGTCAACCGTGTTGAAATTTTCTGAAGAACACTTTTTTCCAGAAGAGGTAGTCTTTGTCTGTTTTTCAGACGAAGACCTGAAAATTTATCTTGATGTGCTTTCAAAAACGGAGCGCATCTGAGCATCGCGACAGAAATATTCTCGGTGCTTGAAAAAAATCCGAACCTTCATTACAAGGATATATCGGATCTTCTTGCAAAATCGGGCATTATAGTCAACCCGGGAACTGTCAACGCTTTGATGAGTCAGGACAGCAGATTTGAAAGCGACGGAAACGGTGTTTGGAGAGTTGTCGGCAGGTCGGAGAGCGAGCTCAGCCTCAAAAACGAGATAGCGTCCATCCTCGAAATCAGAAAAAGACCGATGTATGTGCCCCAGATAGTTGCTTGTCTGGTCGGCTCAAGGCATATAAAACCGCAGGATGGATTCCAGGTGAAAAAAGTCCTCGTAGGAAACAATTTTGTCAGATGGGGAACTAGCGATTATTTTGCGCTGAAAAATCAGGACTTACCGACGGCAAACATAGGGGATTTTTTTTCTTCAAAAATAATAGAATTTTTCAACGAACACAAAACACCTGTGCACAGAAACAACCTGGCGGAGCACGTCGCCGTTTCTTCTGGAATTTACGTCAATCCCGACGGCGGTTTCTACGCCGAGCTTTCCAGACTGATAAAGCGAAAAGCGGTCACTAATCTTGGAAAATCAATAATAGCCCCTGAGAAATCAGCTTCGAGGCATTTACAAAGCAATGTCACTGAAATGATTCATTCGGTTTTCGCCGAGAAGCAAAAGCCGATGCTTTTCAGGGAATTAAAAAAAATTCTCGTCAGTAAATTCGGCATCGAATTCAAGTCCAACACCCTCTCGTCTGCCCTGACTGAAGACAGCAGATTTGCCTCTTCTCGAAGGGGATTCTGGCACTTAAAAAAATGGGAATACGAGAAATCGAGATCCCTCTACCAGCCCGGAGCGAGAAAAGATTACACGACCAATCCTGTTTCGGAAAAATCCCTCAAAGACGGCTACATAGTCCTGAGGCCGCTTGTCTACGAATTTTTCCCCGACACCGACACGCAGATAATAATCGAAGTTTTTGGAAAAAAAATGCTCGTCGATTACGAAGAATCCAAAAAAAGACTCTGCCGCGCGCAAAAGCTCATAGAAAGCCTTGAACTTTCCAAAGGAGACAGACTGCACTTCATTTTGAAAGACGTCAAACTAAAAGTGTACGCTCTGGAAGCAGAAAAAGCCGGATCTTTCGCAGACGAAAGCGTGTCCGGACAAACCGTCATGAACGTGCCGTCGAAATCTTCCGAAGGGGTATTGTTCACACTCAGGGACGTATTAACTGATTCGACAAAAGAAAAACAAAAGGGAACTGTTTTTTCGGCGGACGGAGGCCGGGATGTGTGCCGGATGCTTTCCGGGGCGGGGAGATCGGTTTCGCTTGTGAGCGCTAGATTGTCCGAAAAGATAATCTCTGAAATTTCTTTTGAAAACAGAAAACAGGAATTTTTGTTCGTAAGAAATTTTAAAACGAACCTTGCGGCAATGAGAAAAACGTTCAGCGAATACTCCCGGAAATTCTATTTTTCGGGCAGGAGTTGTTCTTCCTGCGGATCTGAAAAAGTCATTTACAGGCACGTAATCGGAACGGACGCGGCGGAACTTCTCTGTTCAAACCTTTTGTGTCCGTTTTCTTCAATAAGGAAAGCGTCACCTGTTAAATTTCACGAAAACGATTTCAGAGCTTTCAAGGAACTACTGGACTCGTGCGAATATGACGGAGGTTATTTTTTAGTTAAATTCAGGGAAGTCAACCTGACGACGGCCAGGAATGCTTGGGCCGCCGCTTCGATAGCGAAAGAAATCGGAAAAATTGAAGATCTCAATTTGAAGGCGATTTTCGCGGCGTCACTCATCAGTTCTGTTGAAAAAAATGCGGCAAAAGAAATTTTGTCGGACGTCAATTTGTTTTTCTACTTTTTTCTTGAGGCGTCTTCTTTTTTACGTTCATACAAGGATTTTATCAGGTTTCGGAAAAAAGACGAAGGAACCGCGGATTTCGCTGTTGTACGCGACGAACCTGAGAATTTTTATAAAAATGAAGAGACTTCGCGACTCATAGCGGATACACTGGGAATTGAGTACAATAAAACCGAACCGTTCGAAGAACCGGCGAAGAAAATTCTTGTAAAAGTTTCCGGAGACGTGTTTTTTGTCAGAAAAATCAAATATTATCAAAATGAACAAACAGAAAGCGGGATTGCCCGGTTTCTTTCCGGAAATTTCAAGGAAGTTCAGAGGACAGAAAACGAATACGAGGGTGAAGAGATCATAAAATACGGGAGATAATGCCGGAGATGGGAATCGAACCCATATGGAGCGAACCCCGCTGGATTTTGAGTCCAGTGCGT